>JAFXCU010000045.1 GCA_017521345.1 Ruminiclostridium sp.
GACGCCACCAAGGTGAAGGTCTACATGAAGAACTTCGGCGAGTTCTACAACAACCAGATTGAGGCCGCCGGCACCATCATCCTCTCCCGCACTCAGAAGCTGAGCCAGGAGAAGCTGGAGGCCGCCGTTGCCATGCTGCGGGAGAAGAATCCCGATGCCGCCATTCTGACCACTCCCTGGGATGCTCTGGACGGCAAGACCATCCTCTCCGCTGTGGAGAAGGTCTCTCTGGCTGACGAGTTGCTGGCCAAGATGCAGGAGGAGCATGAACACCATCACCATGACCATGGTCCCGACTGCACCTGCGGCTGCCACGACCACGATCATGACCACCATGCCGATGAAGTGTTCATCAGCTGGGGCGCTGAGACTCCCCGTAAGTACTCCGAGGAGGAGATCACGGAGGCCCTGGAGGAACTGGGCAATGCATGGCACTATGGTATCGTCCTGCGTGCCAAGGGTATCGTGCCCTGCACCGACGGCACCTGGATCCACTTTGACTATGTGCCCGGCGAGCCCAATATCCGTCGTGGTGCTGCTGGCTTCACCGGCCGCCTGTGCGTCATCGGCGCTGAGCTGAAGGAGCATGAGCTGGACGAGCTGTTCCACCTGAGCTAAGGAGAATGACCTATGATGATGGAAGACATTCCTGTATATCTGTTTACCGGCTTTCTGGACGCTGGTAAGACCAAGTTCATCCAGGAGACCCTGGAGGACGAGCGCTTCAACAACGGGGAAAACACCCTGCTGCTGATCTGCGAAGAGGGTGAGGAGGAGTACGATCCCTCCACCTTCTCCGGCCCCAATGTGTTCATCGAACTCATTGACGACCAGTCTGAACTGACCCCTTCCAATCTGGAGCGGCTCCAGAGAAAGCACGCCGCCGAGCGTGTGGTCATCGAGTACAACGGCATGTGGATGCTGGACGACCTGTATCAGAATATGCCCGATTCCTGGATGGTCTATCAGGAGTTCATGTTTGCTGACTCCCAGACCTTCCTGATGTACGATGCCAATATGCGCGGCCTGGTGGTGGATAAGCTTAAGAGCTGTGAAATGGTGGTCCTGAACCGTGCGGACGAGAATGTGGACAAGCTGCAGATCCACAAGATCATCCGTGCAGTGACCCGCCGGGCCAACATCGCCTATGAGGAGATCACTGGCGAGGTCTACTATGATGACACCCCCGAGGAGCTTCCCTTCGACATCGAGGCCCCCGTCATTGAGATCAAGCCTGAGGACTTTGCCATCTGGTATCAGGACATCTCCGAGGAGCCCGACAAGTACAAGAATAAGACCGTCAAGATCGGTGGCCGCACCATGCTGCGGGAGAAGCTCCCCGCCGGCAGCTTCATCTTCGGCCGCCAGCTGATGACCTGCTGCGTGGATGATATCACCTTCGCCGGTATGCTCTGCACCGGGTATGACCCCAAGAAGCTGGAAGACAACCAGTGGATCGAGCTGACGGCTAAGATCGCCATCAAGCACAACAAGGTCTATAACAAGAAGGGCCCCGTTCTGGGTGTCCTCTCTGTGGAGCCCGGTACTGCACCTGAGCAGGAAGTGGCAACCTTCTATTGATGGGAATAGAAAATCCTCCGTATGATTCTTCATACGGAGGATTTTTTCTGTTCAGGGAATCGTGTCGAGAAAAGCTTCTATGAGCTGGTTGACGATGTCTGGTTTGTCGGTGTTGGCGTTGTGACCGGCATTCTTGATCCAGCGGATCGGGATACCGGTGGTTTTGTGCCAGGCCTTGTTGTAGCGAACACAGGAGCCAGCTTTGTCCTGTTCCCCGCAGATCAGCAGGGCGGGACACGGGATGGCGTAGGGCAGATCGGCTTCCATGGCCTCAGCCAGGATTCGAAATCCGTGTCCGGCCAGCTGGGCATATCGCTTTTTGTCTCCGTCATACCCCATCATGATCTCATGCATCAGGGACCTGCCGTAATCGGATACCGCAACCCCATTGGTACCGTGCTTCAGCAGCCACTTCCAGGGGTAATAGTAGTATACCGGCTCCATCTTTTTCAGCAGCCAGCGCTCTATACCGGTTACGTACCGTTTTTGAATGGGAGCGGAGTCGATGGACACGAAGCCCTTCAATTCCTGAGGGTAAAGTTCTGCAAAGGCCTGTCCAACATAACCGCCCATAGACTGGCCGATAAGGACCGGACAGGAGATTTGTTCTGCTACAAGGATCTCATGGAGCCATCGGGCTTTGTCCATCAGAGTGAAATCAAAACGGAAGGGCCAGGAGGCACCGTGACCAGGAGCATCCCACACAAAAACATTGTACCGGGGCTCAAAATAGGCAATCTGTTTTTCAAACAACCGGTGGTCTGCCGTTAACCCAGGCAGGAAGACCAGGGTGATGCCATCAGGCTGGATGGTGTTGGTCCAATAGCGGATGGTGCCGGATGTGGTCTTGAAGTTCTTTGGGATCATGTCAACACCTCACGTTTCCGTCATTTGGCATCTGGAGGAACATCCTCTTCGTCGTCCGCCGAAGGTTCCGGCTGGATGGGCTCAGGGGGAGAGACTGCCTGGAGGGCATATTCTGCCGCTTCAATCTCCCGCAGCAGTTCCTGGTTCTTGCGGTTGCGACGTTCCTGCATAGGCTTGCCTGCCCGGATGGATAGGTCATCCAGCAGGGAGTAGCAGACAGGGGTAAACACCAGGGTGACCACCGTGGCGATCATCATGCCGAAAATCATGACGACACCCAGGGGGATGAGCAGTTCAGAACCTTCTCCGCCCAGGCCGAATGCCATGGGGAGCAGGGCCAGAACGGTGGTCATGGTGGTCATCATAATGGGACGCACACGGAGGGGGCAGGCTTCCAGAATGGCCTGTTCCCGCTCTTGGCCAGCCTCTCGGCGGACATTGATGTAGTCTACCAGCACGATAGAGTTGTTGACCACAGTGCCTGTCAGCATGATAAGGCCCAACAGAACGATCATGGAGATATCTTGCCCTGTGATGGGCAGACCGAACATAGCGCCGGAAAGGGCCACGGGGAGGATCATCATGACGATGACCGGCATCAGGAAAGATTCAAACTGAGAGGCCAAGATAAAGTACACCAGGCCAATGGCCACGATCAGAGCCAGACCCAGACTGCGGAAGTTTTCCATGATCTCGGCGTAGCTGCCGCCCACGATGGCTTTGTAGCCCTCCGGCATGGGATATTCGTCGATGATGGCTTTAATTTCCTTGGTGACGGCCATGGTATTGCCGCCAACTGTGCTGCCGGTGATCTCCACCTGACGGCTCTGGTTACTGCGGGTGATGGACTGAGGGCTCAGTTCCACATATACGTTGGCCACAGAGGACAGGGGAATGGTGCCGCCGGTGGCGATGGGAATGGGCATAGAGCGCAGGGCATCCAGGCTCTGGGCACTGACACCGCTGCCCTGAACCACCACATCCAGGTCATTGCCGTTGACGGTGACCGAGGTTGCGGTGGTACCGGTCAGCTCGGCACGGACGGCGGCGCCGATAGTGGCGGTGGTGAGGAAATACTGGGAGGCTGCCGAGGGATTGATATCCACGGTCACGGCGGGGATGGTCTTCTCCACGGAGTTTTCCACGTCCACCGTGCTTTCCAGGGCGGAGATGGATGTGGTCAGGTCGGAGGCGACCTGAGACAGCACGTCATAGTCTGCGCCGGTGATGGCAACTTGGATGTCCATGGTGCCGGTCAGCATAGAAACCATGCTGTAAGCGCTGACCTCGATCTCACAGCCGGCAATATCGTCGAAACATCCACGGAGGGAATCTGCCACCTCTTCGCTGGTTCGTTTTCGCTCGTTGTTGGGCACCAGGGTGAGAGTGATGGAGGAGGACTCTGCCTCATTGGTGGCGTAGAGACTGCTGATCTCCGGGCAGTTCTCCTGGGCGATGGAAATGATCCGGTCGCAGTAGGCGTCGGTGGTCTCCAGTTCCGTACCGGTGGGCATGGATACATTGATGTTCACCATGCCCTGGTCCATATCCGGAAGCAAAACCACATTGGTGCCCAGGCAGCAGGCCAGGAAGAACATGATAACCACAACGGCTGCCAGAAGAGTCTTCTTTTGGTGCTCCAGGCAGTAGTTCAGCAGCTTCATATATTTTGCCGAGAGGATACCTGTATAGGTCTTCCATTTGGTGTTGGACAATTGATCCTTCAGTAGGTCCAGACGGACTTTGTTCTCTTCCAGCAGGAAGTAGCACATGAGGGGAACCAGAGTCAGAGCCACAACCAGGGAGAAGACGATGAGGAACACGACAGTCATAGCAAAGTCACGGAAGACCATGCCTGCCAGGCCGCCGGCCAGACCGATGGGAAGAAAGACGGCTATGGTGGTCAGAGAGGAGGCAGTGATGGGAAGGACCACTTCTTTTGTGCCCAGCACGCAGCTGTCATACCGGTTGTAGCCGTCTCCTGCATAACGGTAGATGTTTTCCAGAACAACGATAGAGTTATCCACCACCATACCCACGCAGACGGCAATGGCGCCCATACTGATCATGTTCAGGGTGATGTCGCACACGTTCAGCATCAGCATGACGGCCACCACGCAGAGAGGCATGGAGAGAGAGATGGTGGCAGTGGCACCCAGACGCCGCAGGAAGAAGTACACCACCAGAGCTGCCAGGGCAACACCGGTCAGGATGTTCTGTAAAGCGGCATAGACGGTGTTTTTAATATAGTCACTGGAGTCATAGGTGATGAAGTAGTTCATGGAAGGGATGTCTGCGTGAAGTTCCTCCAGGGTCTCGGAGACCCGGTTCATGACATCCACCTCGTTGGACCCAGACTGTTTATTAACGGTCAGGACCACACTGCTGTGGTCGTTGACCCGAGCGGAACTATCCTGGAGGGCGGAGTCCAGATAGACCGTTGCGATCTCACTTAACCGGATGGTGCCGCCGGTGGGAAGGAAGAGGATCGTATTTGCCACATCCTCAATGGACTGATACTTGCCGTTGGTGGTGACAGAGAGGGTGTTGGTGCCGTTCTGCATATCACCGGCGGGATAGAGGATATTGGCGGCAGCCAGGTAGTTGGAGATATCGGTCATAGTGAGGCCGTAGCCGTTCATGGCCGTGGTGTTGACAGCCACTGTGATCTGGCTGCTGACACCGCCGCTGACTGCGGCTGCAGCCACACCTTCGATGCGCTCCAGAGCAGGAATGACATGGTCGTCTGCTGTTTTCTGCAGCTGATTCAGGTCACTGCCATCCAGAGCGATAACGGCCAGAGGCATCATGTCATTGACATTGAAATTGTAGATGATGGGGTCACTGCAGTCTGTTGGCAGAGTAAGGGTATCAAACTTTTCCCGGAGTTTAATGGCAGCCTCGTCTACATCAGTGCCGTCCTCATAGGTGATCATGACTATGCTGACATTTTCCGAGGAAGTGGAGCTGATGTCCTCTACGCCGGTGACGGAGGCCACGCAGGACTCCAGGGGGCGGGTCACCAAACTTTCCATGTCGCTGGGGCTGGCACCAGGGTAGGTGCAGAGGACATAGGCGGCCGGGAATTCCATGTTGGGCATCAGGGATAGTTTCAGGTTGGTGAAAAAGACCACACCAAAGATGGCAATGATGATATAGGCCAGGATGGTGGTGACTTTATGCTTGATGCAAAAAGAAGCAATATCCATGGTTTATACCTCAGCTGTTACGATGCGGACCTCTGCGCCGTCGGTCAGATAGAACTGGCCGACAGTGACCAGCCGTTCGCCGCCTGCCAGACCTGCGGTGATCTCCGTGATGCCGTCACCCACCAGACCGGTCTGCACAGGGACTATATGGGCAATGTTATCTCCATCGACGGTATAAACATATTGACCGTTGGTACCGGTCTGGATGGCCTCGGTGGGAACCAGGACCACATTGTCCTGGGTGTCGGTGTAGAAGGTGATATCGGCGAACATACCGGAATACAGCCCGGCAGTCTCAGCTTCCGGTACCTGAACGGTTACGCCGAAGAGTCGGGTCTGATAGTTAGAGGCCTTTTCCAGCACAGAAATGGTGGCAGGGAAGGTCTTTCCCAGGGAAGAGACCGAGACATTGACGGTGTCGCCTTCTGCCAGCTTGGGGATCACAGATTCCGAGACAGAAGCCATGATCTTCTTATCGGTCATAGATTCGATGGTTGCCACAGGAGCGGCAGGGGAGACAAAGGCATTGGCGGCTACGTTCAGGGAAATGATGGTGCCGGACATGGGAGCGGTCACGTTGCCGTTCCGGTCGATGCCAGCCAGGGCGGATTCCAGCTGCATGACGGAGGCTTCCGCATTCTTGACGCTCATTTCCAGCTGGCCCATAGAAGCGCTCATGCTGGCCATGGCAGTTTCCAGCAGGGAGGCGATGGAATCCAGGGCTGCCTGGGTACACTCTCCCAGTTCGTACTGGGATAAAGCCTCATCAAAGGCAGCCTGGAGTTCTTCCACTTCAGCACCCATGGAGTTGGACTGGCTGTTATAGCTGTCCACAGCCATTTGATACCCCATGACTGCCATGTCGTAGCTGGCCCAGGCCGAGGAGGCATCCAGCTTGCAGAGGACCTGCCCGGCGGAAACACTGTCGCCAACGCTTACATAAACATCGGTGCAGCGGAGAGACTGAACTACGAAGACAGATTCCTGCTTGCCGGGGATCACCTGGCCGGAGACGCGGGTCTCAGCGGCGATGGAACCCTTTTCGACCAGCTGGATCTCCACAGGGGTGGCTGAGCTTTCCGGGTCCTGCTCTTCCTCGCCGCAGGCAGGCAGGAGGAGGAAGAGGAAAAACAGAGCTACTATACTTAACAGATGTTTTTTCATGGGGTACCTCCGGTGGAATGGGTCTCAAGGTTGTTCAGATTGTGCTGTACCTTAGAAAGGATCCGATCCAGGGTGTCCAGGTCTTCCAAGGAGAGTCCCTGAAACATCAGGTGATCCATATCGGCAAAGGATGCATGGACACCGGAACCGATTTCGATGGCATCATCGGTCAGGACCAGTTTCTTGAGCCGGGCATCCTGAGGGACAGAGACGCGGCGGATCAGTCCCTTCTTTTCCAGAGCGTTCAACAGACTGCTGACGGTAGAGCGACGCAGCTTGAAGCAGACCTCGATGTCTTTTTGAAAGGTGTCCTGGTCACTGCGAAAATAGAGAAAGGCGATGGCTGCCAGCTGAGAGAGGGTCATTCCCTGGGGAAGTGTACCGCAGGGAGCGCTGGACGCCAGCCGATGCAGCTGATTCACCACAGCCAGAAAGGACAGGATGTGACTGGGCCTGCTGTTATTTGCATCCATACTCACACCTCCAAATGTTAGAAATCGTACAATTATTTCCATAATACACCACTTAATTTAAGGTGTCAATAAAAAGCGATTTGACAAAACGGGATGCATGAAAGAATTGCAAGGAAAGCCGATACAAGGTATAATGTTTACAAAGTAATGCCGCAGGAGGATCTTGTATGAGCAAGAACATCGACTATAAAAAGACCCACCCGCTGAAAATATTCCTGTCCTACTATGGCCCCCACAAGCACCTGTTTATTCTTGATATGTGCTGTGCCTTCCTCATCTGTCTGATTGACCTGGCCTTTCCCTATGCCTCCCGAGAGGTGGTCAACGATCTGCTGCCCAACCAGGAGTACAGGGTATTTTTCATTGTGATCGCCATCTTCATTGCTGCCTAGGTGGCCAAAGGCTTCCTTTATTTCACTGTCTCCTACTGGGGCCACTTGTTTGGCGTGCGGGTGGAAGCTGATCTGCGGCGGGATCTGTATGCCCACCTGGAGAGCCTCAGCTTCAGCTTCTATGATAAGAATCGCACCGGCGTTCTCATGTCCCGGGTGACCAACGACCTCTTTGAGATCACCGAACTGGCCCACCATGGCCCGGAAGACCTGTTCATTTCCTCTGTGACACTGGTAGGTGCCTTTTGCATCATGTGCACCATTGAGTGGCGTCTGGCCATTCTGGCTTTCGGTGTCGTGCCTTTCTTCCTGGCCTTCACCCTCTACCAGCGCAGAAGAATGCGCAAGGCCAACCTGAAGCTGAAGGCCAAGACGGCGGAGATCAACGCTTCCATTGAGTCCGGTATCTCCGGTATGCGTACCGCTAAGGCCTTCCAGAACGAAGAGACCGAAAAGGCCAAGTTCAATGCCATGAATGGACAGTTCGTTCAGGCCAAGCGAGGCTACTACAAGACCATGGCGACCTATATGGGCGGCCTGGAGTTCTGCATGTCCATCATGCCTGTTCTGGTGATCGGTGCCGGCGGTTATTACATCATGCAGGGTACCGTTGACTATGCTGACCTGCTGGCCTTCACCCTGTATGTGACCACCTTTATCACGCCCGTTCGTAAGCTCTCTGCCTTTGTGGAGCAGTTTATGATGGGCTCTGCCGGCTTTACCCGGTTCCTGGAGCTCATGCGTCTGGATCCTGAGATCCAGGATAAGCCAGATGCTGTAGAAATGAAGGAGGCAAAGGGCGAGATCACCTTTGAGAAGGTCTCCTTCCGTTACAACGATAAGGCAGAGGTCCTGCAGGATGTGGACCTGCACATCCAGGCAGGGGAGAAGTTCGCCTTTGTGGGCCCCTCCGGCGGTGGTAAGACCACCATCTGTCAGCTGATCCCCCGGTTCTATGATGTGACTCACGGCAGCATTCGGGTGGATGGACAGGATGTCCGGGATGTGACCCAAAACTCCCTGCGGCGGCAGATCGGTATCGTTCAGCAGGATGTGTTCCTCTTTGCGGACACTGTTATGGAGAACATTCGGTACGGCCGGCCGGATGCATCTGACGAAGAGGTCGTCCGGGCCGCCAAGCTGGCCGAGATCCATGAGGATATCTTGAATATGCCTGACGGATATCAGACCTATGTGGGCGAGCGGGGCGTGATGCTTTCCGGCGGCCAGAAACAGCGGGTGAGCATTGCCCGGGTCTTCCTGAAGGATCCTGCCATCGTCATTCTGGACGAGGCCACCAGCGCTCTGGACAGCGTGACGGAAGCAAAGATCCAGGCCTCCTTTGACCGACTGTGCGAAGGTCGAACCTCTATCGTCATTGCCCACCGCCTTTCCACTATCCGAAATGCGGATCGTATTGCCGTGGTGGACCGGGAACAGATCCTGGAGCAGGGCACCCATCAGGAGCTCATCGACCTGGACGGAGAATACGCTGCCCTTGTCCGTGCCCAGGAACAGGTGATGAATAAGCAGTCTTGACACATAGTCCATTCGTGTTACAATAAACGCAGCGATACAACGATAAAAAATTGAAAGGATTGAGAACATGAAGAAAAGACTGCTTTCCCTCCTGATGCTGCTGGTCCTGCTCTGCACCATGGTGGTCCCGGCCTTTGCAGCCTATACCCCCGGTTCCATTGCAGGAACCTCCTGGTATGGCCAGTACACCGGTTGGCAGAACAATGAGTCCAATCTGGTCCAGCGGTACATGAATATGACCATCAACAAGTGTGATGCCAACGGCAACCTCTCCGGTGTGGCTAAGGTCACCACCGTGGAAGGGCAAAACACAGATATGGTTTGGGTCAACTATAACTTCAAGGGTACCTTTAACTTCAGCACCGGAGCCTTTACCATGAAGGGCACCTCCATCATCAGCCAGAGCAGCTCCAATCAGAACTGGACCCTGTCTGAGTTCAGAGGTACTTTGAGCGGCAACAATATTTCCGGCTTTGTTGGCGGCAACACCCGTACCTTCTCCTTCGGTCTGGTTTCTGAGTGGGCCAAGGATGAGATTATCGATGCCGATTTCTACGGTCTGATCCCTGAGACCCTCCAGGGCAAGGACCTGTCCAAGCCGGTCACCCGTGCTGAGTTCTCTGCCATTGCCGTTCAGTTATATGAGACCCTGACTGGTCAGGAGACCTATGCTTACGGATCTCCCTTCTATGACATTTATGGCCACATCGACCGTGAGAGCATCGAGAAGGCCTATGCGCTGAATATTACGGTAGGCGTGGACGCCACCCACTTCGCACCGGACAGCAAGATCACCCGTGAGCAGCTGGCAACCATGCTCTGCCGTGCCATCAAGAAGTACAAGTTTGAGGATTGGACCTACGCCACCGATGACCAGTACTATCTGGATACCACCGGAGTAAAGAAGTATCTCGATGATGCAGATATCTATGATTACGCAAAGCCCTCTGTCTACTTCATGACCAAAATGGGCATTATTAAGGGCATCAATCCGGAGGGAACACTCTTTGGTCCCAAGGCTGTGACACCCGAGCAGGTTGCCATTGGTTATGCTACTGCTACCCGTGAGCAGGCGCTGGTCATGTCTCTGCGTGTGTACAACCTCTCTGAATTCTTAATGGATCATTAACTGTCTTAAGACAGTAAAAAAACAGCTCCGATGTGTTTGCATCGGAGCTGTTATTTTACTCAGATTTTTTCATCTGGAATCCCAGGATCACCAGGTTGATACCGGAGACGATGAAGTAGATTCCCAGCAGCATACCCACGGAGAAGGCCAGGGCCACGGGGTGGAACAGGGAATAGACACCCAGGATCAGGCAGAGGACAGCCATGACCAGATTACCCAGCCACTTTGTGGTCTCGTCCCCTTTTTTCTTACCCCGAATACCCATGGTCAGGGCCACAGCACCCTGGAGCAGGAACCAGACAGCCAGCATATAGATGATGGTGGTGCTGGTCATGAACTTGAGGCCGGGAATGAAGAGGATCGCCAGTCCGGCTGCCAGACTCAGGATGCCAAACAGAAAGCTGGTGTCAAAGCTCTTCTTGGTGATGCCCCGAAGAATGGCGGCAAAGCCATAGACGATCAACAGGACGATGAAGAAGTAGCTGGTCTCCCAGAAGGTCATGAGGGGTGTGGCGGCCAGGAGGACACCACAGACCGACATGAGTCCGCCCAGGACCCAAAGTAAGATTTTCATAATGGAATTCCTCTCTTTTCTCTTGTTTGGGAGGATGCGTTACTCCTCAGCAGGAACTTCCTCTGTAGATTCAGGTTTCTCCACAGGGGCGGGTTCCGCCTCTGTGTTGCTGCCGTCAGAGATGGAGATGGCATTGATGATGGTTCCTTCATCCTCCAGGGCAGTCTGGATGGAGATGCTGTCGCCCACATTCAGAATGACCACATTCTGGTCGGCAGTGGCGGCAATGGCGTAGAAGGTCTCGGAGCCCTCCAGACGGATATAGTACCAGGAGTTGCCGTTCAGAACCGCAGTGCGGATCTCTGCCACAGTGCCGGAGACACTGGACTGGTCAATGATGATGTCCTGACCTTCGCCCACATCCACAGGGATGCCGTGCTGCTGGAGCAGGGACAGGTAGTTGCTCTCACAGGTAGCTACTGTTGCACCGGTAGCCACGATCTGATACTGGGAGACGTTGACCATGGCGTACATCTTGACCAGGTCAGAGCTGTCCTTCAGGGACATGAAATAGGTGGGGTGGCCGCCGATGTTCAGCAGCAGGGGGAAGGTGGCGGTGTAGCCCAGGTCCTGGACCACGCCCATAGCGGAGGCCATGGCAGAGGTTTCGATGGCGCCGGGAGCAGCATAGTAAGTGGTTTCCTTGGTGCGCTGGTTGGACAGCAGGAAGCCGATGTTGGACTGGTCGCTGTTCACAGAGGTAATGCCGGTGTACATATACACGTCATCGCTCATAGCCAGGTAGTTGTAACCCTCAGTGGTGATGGTCACATCCTTCTGGCCGATGAGGGAGTTGATGAAGCCGTTGACATAAACACCGTGGTAGTCGTACTGCTGGCTGATGAGTTCAGCGGAGAATACACGGTCCACCCAGGTGGGGATCTCTTCCAGAGTGTAGTAAACGTGCTCACCGGTGCATGCGTTCAGCAGGACAGCGCCAACGATGTCGGTGCCGCCGAAGAGACCGATGGTACGGACTTCACGGGGGCAGACCCACCAGGGAGTGCCTTCCTCGTCGATCTCCAGGTGAAGCTGGCTGAACATATAGGTGGGGTAAGCGAACCGGACGGTACGCATCAGGTCACGGGTGAAGTACTCAGAGGGAGAGTAGCGCATACCTTCCAGGCCCAGGCTGGACAGACGGACGACTTCAGCCTCCTGGGTGACCATGTCCACGGTGACATAGGCAGGCAGACCTTCCTTGGTGTTCAGGAACCACTTGAAGAAGTCGCCGTACTCCAGGGAGGTCACTCGGACGGGGCTGCCTTGGTAGTTGATCTGGGTGTAATCGTAAGAGACTTCAAACTGGCTGACCATGTCGGACAGCTCGCCCAGCTTTCTGTCACCCAGGCGCTGGGTGGAGGCCTCGTCCAGCATGGGAACTTCGTTGTAGGAGACCTGTTCGATCTCGGTGGCGAAGTCGCCGGTGTCCACCTCCAGCAGCTGCTGATAGGCAGGGGCACGGAGGATGGGGGCGGAAATGATCTGGCCGATGATAAACACGGCGGCCAGGGCGATCACGATGACCACCACGGCCTTACACTGATTTTTGGCAAAGGACAGGTATTCCTTCAGGCCGATGCCCTGGCGGCTGCCAGTGTCCACACCCAGGGCAATCATAAAGACCAGGATGTAAACCAGAAGGAGGACGAAGATGAAGCTGTAGAACCCGGTGTTCTGCAGGTTGATGGCGGGAAGGGACACATAGAACCAGACTGCTCCGATGACCAGGGTGATAAGCAGGCTGATCAGGATACGAGGCATGGTACGTTTTGCCTGAGTGTCGGACATAGGGAACTCCTTTCATTGGGTCAAGAAAATGGGGATAATGCGATTATCAGTTAGTATATCCCATAATTGTAAAAATTGCAATCATTATCATTTGACAAACCTATGAAAACATGGCAATATTACAAAAAAGAAGAATGTAAAAACAAAGTAAAGAGAGGAGGCAATGTGTATGATCCAGTTGGATCTCATTGGCGACCTGCGGGACCTGAACCTGCTGTCTGTCTGTGTACGCATCGCCCTTGCCATGCTCTTTGGCGGCACCATCGGCTTTGAGCGAGGGATGCGCCAGCGGGCAGCCGGTCTGCGTACCCATATGCTTCTGTGTGTGGGTGCCGCATCCACCATGCTGGTCAGCCAGTATATCTATGCCAGTTATGGGGTTGGCGACCCCTCCCGTTTGAGCGCACAGGTCCTCAGCGGTATCGGCTTCCTGGGTGCGGGTACCATCATCATCACCCGCCGGAACCAGATCAAGGGCCTTACCACAGCGGCCACTCTCTGGGCTACGGCTTGCATGGGCTTGGCGGTGGGCTCCGGTTTCCTGGAGTGCGCCATTGTGATGTACCTTGCCATCATCATCATTCTGCTGGTGGTGAACATTTTGGACAACAAATATCTGAAGATCGACACCAGCACTTCCATGTACCTGGAAGTCAAGCGGGAAGCCGGTCTGGGAGATGCCATCCAGTTTATTCACGAGCTGGGCTGGACAGTTCGGGAGATCAAAGAGTTTCCCTCCGGCCGTCCGGATGTGCTTGCTGTTCGAATGGATCTGGAGACAGATCAGGCCCTTCGGGATGACCTGGAGGCCATGAAACTAATGAAAGACCTGGACAGTGTGGTCCGGTTGGAAATGTGAGGGAACCTTTTTCGTTTTGCTTCGTCTATATAGACAGAACCAACGGAAAGGAGTGACCAACATGATCCAAAGATTGCTTGCTTGTATTCTGTCCATCAGCATGGCCCTCTGTCTGACTGCCTGTACCCAGGGGATCCAAGCGGAGGAACTGACCGCCGGTATAACCCCTGGAACCTATTCCAATACGGTGGATTTTGATGGACCAGAGACTACCCTGGTCAACGATTTTTCTGTGTGCCTGTTTCAGCAGGCTGTGGAGGATGGGGAGGACACCTTGCTCTCGCCCATTTCTGTTCTCTCTGCCCTGGCCATGACGGCCAACGGGGCAAAAGGGGAGACCCTGGCCCAGATGGAGGAAGTCTTCGGCCTTTCCATACCGGAACTGAATAGCTGGCTTCTTGCGTGGACGCATGCGGCCGGGAATTATGAAGCTGTGGTGAATTCTGCAAATTCTCTGTGGCTCAAAACTGATAGTATCCTAGCAGAAGAGGACTTCCTCCAGGCCTGCGTAAAGTGGTATGAAGCAGAGGTCTATCAGGCCCCCTTCGACCAGTCCACTGTGAAGGACATGAACCTGTGGGTAGAGGAACACACAGACGGAATGATCGAAGAAATGGTCCGGGAACTCTCGCCGGACACGGTGATGTGCCTGATGAATGCACTGGCTTTTGACGCGGAGTGGCAGAGGATCTATTACGACTACCAGGTGAGGGAGGATACCTTTACCACCGAGGGTGGAACCCAACAGAAAGCAGAATTCATGTATTCCAATGAGGACTACTATTGGGAGGATGATCTCTCTACCGGTGTCATGAAGTACTATAAGGGAGATGTCTACGCCTTTGTGGGCCTTCTGCCCAAGGAAGGGGTCAGCCTGGATGCGTATGTGGATTCTCTCACTGGCGAACAACTCCGGCAGATCATCAACGGTTTTACCTCTGCCGAGGTCCAGACCAAGATCCCTAAATTCCAGAGTGAGACCACAGCGAATTTGAACCAGGTCCTGATAAAGATGGGCATGACTGACCTCTTCGACCCGGCTTTGGCTGACCTGTCCGGCATGGGGACAAGCTCGACCGGAATGCTTTATGTGAATCAGGTCCTCCATAAGACCTTCATCAATGTGGACGAGCGGGGCACCCAGGCCGGAGCTGCCACCATGGTGGCGGTTGGAGAGGGCGCGGAAGCTCCCCAGGAAATCAAGCAGGTCCATCTGGACCGGCCCTTCCTTTACGCGATCGTGGACACCCGGAATCATATTCCCCTGTTTATGGGCACGATGACAGACATAACTTGAAAAAAGAACCGAAAGCCAGTGGCTTTCGGTTCTTTTTTGCTTAACGATAGGTTTTCTTCCGGTCGTCCAAAATCTCCCGGCGGTGGCAGTGGGAGTAGACGATGGGCAGGTCGGGATGCTCGCTCTTGAAGCCCTGCAGGAGAACGTCGGGGTTCAGACCAGGGTTCTGGGCCTTCAACAGAATGGTCAGGTAGAGGAAGGCGCCGTCAGCCCGGACCTCCTCCACAGCCTCCACCAGGGGAATGATATCCACCTCGGTAAAGCCGCTCTTGGCCTTCTTGCTGCGTTTCTGGACCACGAAGCTCTCCCGGTTCAGAAGGGCGTGGAGGGCCTCTGCGGCCTTTATAGCGAGAGAGCCATCAAACTCCAGGGTAATATCATACCGGACGTAGGAGAGCTTCTTAAAGGCCTGTCCGCCCTCGTAGCACTGGAGGACCTGGATGCCCGCAGGGAGGGCATCGTTCATCTGCTGGGGCAGGGTCTCCATGGTGGCACCATCCATCAGGCCGAACTCCATGATCTCACAGTCGCTGGAGAAGCCCAGGGGCAGAGGCAGGGGAATGGAGACATAGGGATGGGGATGGAAACCGGCGGTGTGGCGGATGGTGATACCGGCCCGCAGGAAGGCACGCTCCATGGTGTGCATCAGATCCAGATGGGAGATGTACTGGGAGGTGCCGGACTTGGTAAAGAGGATTCTCTGATCAGCCATGGCATACCCCTCCTTCACACAGTTTGTTGGCACCGCAGCCGGAGCACTTTTCCCGGCAGTCGGGGGTGATGACGCCCTGGTAGGCGGCCTCCCGTTCCTTCCACAGGTAGCTGTCCTTCACGCCGTCCGAGATGACCTTCCAGGGCAGGATCTCCTCCTTGCCCCGCTCCCGGTTGGCGTAGAAAGCGGGATCCAGACCGTTGGCCTGGAAGGCATCCATCCAGGTCTGGAAGCTGAAGTACTCACTCCAGGAGTCGAACTTGGCCCCGTTCTTCCAGGCGGTCTCGATGACGTCGGCCAGACGACGGTCGCCACGGGAGAGGCAGGCTTCCAGGAAGCTGGTGTCGGGGTCATGCCAGTTGTAGGTGATGGACTTGTTGCGCATGTTGTCCCGCAGAAGGGTGACCTTGCGCATGTACTCCTCCATGGTGTTCTGTGCCTCCCACTGGAAGGGGGTGTGGGACTTGGGCACGAAGCAGGAGGTGGAGACCGTGATGCGAACACCACGGGAGCGATTGGGAGTGTTGTTCCGCCAGACGTGATAGACCTTGGTGGCCAGGTCGGCGATGCCCAGCACATCCTCGTCGGTCTCGGTGGGAAGGCCCAGCATGAAGTAGAGCTTCACGCTGCTCCAGCCACCGGCAAAGGCGGTGCGGCAGGTGTTGAGCAGGTCTTCCTCGGTGACATTCTTGTTGATGGCGTCACGGAGCCGCTGGGAACCGGCCTCGGGGGCGAAGGTCAGACCGCTCTTTCGGCCGCCGGCCTGGAGCTTTTCCATGAGCTCCATGGAGAAGTTGTCGGCACGGAGGGAGGGCAGGGAGATGTTGACCTTGTTGGGCTGGCAGTATTCCAGCAGACCGTCGCACAGGGGGAGCAGGTCGGGGTAGTCACTGGAGGAGAGGGACATGAGGGTCATCTCCTGGTAGCCGGATGCCTTGCAGGCGTCGATGCCCTGCTGCACCAGCAGCTCCTGGCTGCGGTTGCGGACGGGACGATAGACGAAACCGGCCTGGCAGAAGCGGCAGCCACGGATACAGCCACGGAAAAGCTCCAGCATGACACGGTCGTGGGTGATCTCGGTGGAGGGCACGATGGTCTCTACGGGATAGTAGGACTTGTCCATGTCAGTGACCAGCCGCTTGGTGACCTTCTCAGGGGCACCGTCCAGGGGCGTGATGGCGGAAATGACGCCGTCCTCCTGATAGGTAATCTCATAGAGAGAGGGAACGTAGATGCCGGGGAGTTTGGCGGCCTCACGGAGCAGGCGGGCCTTGTCCCAGCCCTCCTGACGGGCCTTGCGGTAGAGCTCCACCAGATCAGGCAGGGCATCCTCGCCCTCGCCCAGGGAGACCACATCCACGAAGGGAGCCAGAGGCTCGGGGTTATAGGTGGAGGTGCCGCCTGCCACCACCAGAGGGGTGATGTCGGGGCGGTCAGCGCTGCGCAGGGGGAGACCGGCCAGGTCCAGCATATTCAGCACGTTGGTGTAGGCCATCTCATAGCCCAGGGAGAAGCCGATGATGTCAAAGTCCTTGACGGGGTCACCGCTCTCCAAAGCGTACAGGGGCAGACCTTCCTTCCGCATCTCCTCTTCCATGTCACCCCAGGGGGCGAAGACACGCTCGCACCAGACGCCGGGCATATTGTTCAGGACCCCGTAGAGGATACGCATACCCAGGTTGGACATGCCGATCTCATAGGTGTCCGGGAAGCAGAAGGCGAAGCGGCAGTCCACCTCGGCCTTGTCTTTCTGGACGGCCTTATACTCGCCGCCCACATAGCGCCCGGGCTTCTGGACCCGGGCCAGGATTTTTTCCAGTTTATGATCCATAGGGACCTCCAATGCAGCAGAGGGTACCTCTGCGGTATTTACGATTCATCGAGAGGGGTGCAGTGGCCCAGAAAAGCCAGCGTCCGCTCCTTCATGTCCAGGGAGAGGAATTTGTCCAGATAACCCAGACTGTAGACATGATCTTCTACCATCACAAGACGGTCAAACCCTGTCACCACCTGATGGACAAATTGCTCGTCTTCCGTCCAGGTAATCAGCAGGTATCCGCCGTTGCTGTGACCGTTGAGGCCATCGGAAGGAAAGGGCGTGCGCCAGGTGCGGTTGATGGTGTAGCCATTCAGCAGGTCCTGAAAGGCGCTCCGTTCCTCGGAGCCAACCTCCAGGCGGTAGGTGGTCACTTCAGTGTTCAGGGTGGACTGAACTTCTCCTTCCTCCGGCGGGATAACATCCATCTCGTGCCAGGAAATGACCAGGTCTTTGTCCTCCGGAATTCTGCTGCCCAGTGAGATGGGCCACAGATAGACCACCAGCAGCAGGATGACCACTACGGTACAGAGAACCTTACGGCGGTTGCTCCATTCTTTCATAGGCACCTCCAATGGGTCGGGGGTGGATACGTAACAACATTATAACATAAAAAGGACTGCTATGGCAGTCCTTTTTTCAAATCATTCCGATTCATTGTGTGCCTTGCAGATTTTATTGTAAATGAGAAGGCCGGTCATGCTGATGAGGAATGTCACGGCGAAAACGATCACAGCAAAAATATATCGTTCTGTGCCCAGGGCGTTGCCGCCGATGGTGGAGGTGACGATGGCGGGCAGCCGCCCCAGGGTACAGATGACCATAAGAGCAGGGAGCTTGATGTCAGTGAGGCCCACGAAGTAGCACAGCAGATCCTTGGGGGTGCCGGGGATCATGAAGATCAACAGGAAGAGGATCACCCGCTTGGGGGAGCTCTTCAGAAACCGGATGGTCTCCAGCTTTTCGGGCGGATAAAACACATGGACCAGTTTAACACCAAATCGGCGCACCAGAACAATCACCAGAAAACTGCCGATCATGCCGCCGATGAGGCAGAGGATGGTTCCCTCTATGGCACCAAAGGCGTAGCCACCGGCGATCTCCAGGGGTTCACCGGGGATGATGGCTGCCAGGATCTGGACCACCACCATGGCAACGAAGGCCAGTTGGCCGCCAAAACGACTCTGATCCACCCACTGACGGAACTGTTCGGGTTCTGAGGCCAGCTGGACCATGGGTACGCCGATGCGCCAGCAGACGAGGCCGATGGCAGCAGCGAAAGCCAGGATGGCCAGGATGGCCAACCGTTTGCGCTGCTGTTCTGTTCTGGTTTTATTGGACTTCATATCGTCTCACCAGCTTTCGTGGCAGAGATGACTCTATTTTATCTGCATCGGATGGGTTCGTCAAGATTCACGCAAAAGAATCCCTCCCGGATGTCCGGGAGGGATGGTGTGAGGTCAGGGGTTCAATTTTTCAGCCACAATGGACATTTGCTCCTGGGTGGGCGTCCAGTCGAAGTTGATCTCCAGCATGGCGTCCTCCCAGAAAATGAGGTATTCCTCCATGGTGTCCTGGCCCCAGCAGCGCTGGTAGGCTTCCTGTGCGCCCCAGAGTTCCGGGTCTATGGCGGCGTAATAATGGCGGTCATCTATGTCGTGTTCGTTGCGATAGTCATACTGGCTCAGCAGTTCCTCCCGGAAGGTATCGTACAGAGGGCTGAACTTGACTTCGATCAAGGTGTAGTCCAGGTCGGGGGGCTCCAGGTTGTCCATGGTGGGATACTGGCTGGCGTCCAGTTTGGAAGCCAGGAAGGAACTCTGCTTGTTTGCCAAATAGGAGTAGCGGGCGTCACTGTCCACCTCCATCAGGTCCTCCACAGTGAGGGGAAGATCATCGTGGTAAATGTGGAAGGTGGAGCCCTTGAACTCATAGGTTTCAACGCGGTCCTTGTCTTCAAACAGGTCGGACATGTCGGTGCCAACGATGGTGGCAACCAGAAGACCCACGGTCAGGCCCAGGACAAAACAGGCGGCGAAGGTGACGATGCGGTTGACCTTGGTGCTGACCTGTTTCTTCTTCATGAAGTTTTTCAGCAGGAAGACCAAGGCAAACAGGACTGCCATATAGCCGAAGGACATCAGGCCAATGGCCAGATTCATTCCGCCGCCCAGGGACAAAAACCAGAACACCAGGTAGATGGCCAGAATCATCAGGGTTACGATCTGGAGCTTTCGAGTGCTTCGGGTTGGCAGGAGCGTGTCTTCCTCCAGGGCGGCCGCCTTGGCTTTTCGATACCAGCGGAGGTAGGTGATGATCTCAGCGCTGCAGAGAAGGATCACCAAGCTCCAGGGGACCAGAGAGGCCAGGGTAGACCCGGAGAACAGCACATACAGGGGATTGGAGACCACTCGGCCGATCACCAGAGCGATCTGGATGACGGCACAGGCCAGAAGGATCAGGCTGGAGGAGATGAAGTTGCGCTTCATGGCCTTGTGGATGTTTTCCACCTGGAGGAGAGGATCGGTCTCAATGGGGACGGGGTTCTCTTCTTCGTTGTAAAAGACCTGCATCTGGGCGGACAGACCTGCCAGTTTCCACCTGCTTTGGGC
>JAFXCU010000046.1 GCA_017521345.1 Ruminiclostridium sp.
ATTCCCTGGCCATTGCCGGAGAGATCCTCTTCTATCTGTCCCGGGCGGGGGTGGTGGCCTATTCCGGCGGGATCCCTCAAACCATCTCCGGCCCCCTGGGCACCCAGCGATACCGCAATGGCGTTGCCGGATCCGACGGCCGGAAGTATTACATCTCCATGCAAGACCAGGAGGACAACTGGCACCTGTTCGTCTATGACACCCAGCACAAGATCTGGGTGCAGGAGGATGACAGCCATGCCCTCCGTTTTGCCTGGAACGGAGGGCTTTACCTTCAGGAGGCCGGCACTGCAGGGAAGGTGTGGCTCTGCGCTGATCCCAGGGATATCCCGGCGGGGGCTGTGATGGAAGGGCCGGTGGAAAGCATGGTGGAGTTTGCGGACTTTGTGGAGTATAGCCCCAGCAAAAAGGGGACCTCCAAGCTCCAGGTCCGGGTAGAATTGGACGAACATTCCACACTGGATGTGGACATCCAATTTGATTCGGATGGAGTGTGGCACAGGGTGAAGACCATGACGGCTACCGTCAAGGGCAGTTTTGTTCTGCCGATCATCCCCAGACGAAGCGACCACTTCCGCATCAAACTCACCGGCAAGGGTGGGTGGCGTACGTGGTTCCTGGTCCGGGAGAGCTACATCGGAAGCGATTACTAAGAGAGGAGTGAGCGCCGATGGCAAGAAAATTTACTTATGAAGATTTTGAACGGGCGGCCAACGAGGCTGGCCTTCTGGGAGAGTTCAGCTCTGCCGACCTGAAGCTGGCCCAGCAGGACCCGGACGCCGGTATGTCCATCCTGAACTACAAGAAGGATTACCACGCCGCCACCACGGACGAGGCCCGTGCCCTGGCCAACCAGGGGGCGGAGAAGGTTCGCACGTCTTTTGGGGAGTATTCCGGTGGCCAGGACGGCTCCGGATTCTATGTGACTCCGGTCTCCCCCAACCACTTTGACTACGGCTCTGCCCCCACCTACACCAGCCGGTACGATGGGCAGATTCAGGATATCCTGGGGCAGATCACCAACCGGGAGCCTTTCAGCTACGATGCGGACACCGACCCGCTCTACAGCCAGTACCGGAAGGAATATACCCGGGAAGGAAAGCGGGCCACAGCGGACGCCCTGGCAGAAGCGGCTGCGGCCTCCGGAGGGATCCCCTCCTCCTATGCCTCCACGGCGGCGGGACAGGCGGGGAACTACTACGCCAGCAAGATGACCGACAAGATCCCGGAGCTGGAGCAGCTGGCCTTCCAGAAGTACATGAACGAGGCCAACCTGAAATACTCCGACCTGGCTGCGGTCCAGTCTGCAGAGCAGAGTGATTTTGACAAGTTCCTGGCGGAGCTGAGCCAGTTCAACACGGACCGGTCCTTTGCATACGGCCAGCTGCTGGACGAGATCGACAGCCAGACCCTGGAGCGGAACGAGGCCCTGGACAAGGCAGTGTTGGCGGCCACCTACGGGGACTACTCCTTCCTGAATGACATGGGGATCAACACCGATGACATCAGCGGGATCACCGACTGGGAGAAGCAGTTCGCTCTGGCCGAGGCCATTGCTGACCTCACCGGGGACACTTCCTACCTCTACAAGCTGCTGGGGAACTACAACTTCTAAGGAGGGGATGACATGGCACTGACCGATGCACAGGCGAAGATCATCGCTGAAAATAGAAAGAAAAAGGAGACTGAAAAGGCTTTGGCTGCCGCTGCGGCGGCCAAGATCCTTGCCTCATCCACCACGAAAAAGTCTCCCTCCACTATTCTGGACCAGCGGGCATCCAGTCGCCCCTATAGTCCCATGCTGACTCAACAGGTCTATCGCCCTTCCGGCACGCTGAAGACTCCTCTGAACTACCTCCAGGAGGCCGCTGCCCAGAAGATCACCACCCAGGATCGCATCTCCGCTGCCAAGCGCAGCGGGGCGGTCAGGGGAGATTACCAGCGGCAGTGGCAGAAGAACAAGGCTACCGCAGTGGAGCGGATAGCCCAGCGGAGAGAGCGGGACAGCAAGCAGACCCTGTCTGAGTATGACAGCAAGCTGCCCCGGACGGCCCAGGACCGAATCCGAAGCTACAAGACCCAGTGGGGGTTGGCCAAGGAGGCTGGGGACACCGCTGGCATGAAGACTGCCCATGCCCTGGCCGAACAGGTGAGAGCCAGAGCCGGTTACTCCGGCGGCGTAACGGGAGATGAGTTCCTGACCGCCGACCTGACCGACCGGGAGAAGCTGACCCTGAACCAGGTAGGCCAGAACAAGCTGAAGATGGCCAAGCTGGCCCAGAAACAGGCCTTTGAGGCAAAGGATGCGAAGGCCCTCCAGGAGGCCACGGAGGAGATGGCCAGGATCATGTCGGCTCCCGGATACCGAAATCAGGCGGCGGTGGGTGACACAGATGCCCACGGAAGAAGCAAGATGCCCGGCTCCCCCGATGCACAGATGGATGCAGAGCAGGCTTTGGCCATCCTGAAGGCGGCGGGGTACGGCACGGCGGGGGCCTTTGCGGCCCTGATGGAGAGCAGTCGCAAAGCCTTGAACAGTCGAGACCCGTGGGGCGTGAAGGCGGCAAAGGACAAGGCCCTTAAAAACCTTGCTGACTACGACCTGATGGACAGTGACGATCCCCAGAAGCAGCAGTGGGGCCGGGAACTGGCGGCCTATCGAAAGCAGAAGGAACAGGAAGAACTGCAGACCTGGATGGATGACCTGAATGCCAAGCGCTTGGAATACTTGGGCGAATCCTATGCCAGTGGACTCATAACCTGGGAGGACTACCAGGAGAGGCGGGAAGAATTGCTCCGAGAGACCATGACCGATGGCCAGTGGCTCATGTACCAGAGCCAGAAGAATCTGGCGAAGGCAGCGGAGGGACAGAGCATGGCCGGACAGTTCGGCACCAACACCCTGGTTTCCGGCCTGCAGCAGCTCCCCGGCATGGCGGCGGCCCTGATCCCCGTGGTGGGCCCGGCAGTGAGCCTGGCCTATCTGGGAGCCATGGCGGCCGGTCAGAAGGCTTATGAACTGGACCAGCGGGGGATCGAGCCGGGGGAGGTCTTTACCCGGTCGTTCCTGTCTGCAGGCGTGGAGGTGCTGACGGAGAAGATCCCCCTGGGGGCCATGCTGGACATCGTAAAGAAGGGAGGAGGGGAGAACTTCCTCAAAGCCCTGGGAAAGACCCTGGGCCTGAACTTTACGGAGGAATCCCTGGCGTACACAGGGAACTGGCTGCTTGATAAGGCATACGAGGACCCGGAGGCCAAGTTCAGCCTGGCTGAGATGGCGGCCAACGGCCTGGCAGGTGCCCTCATTGGCGGCACTGCTTCCGTCGGTGGGGCGGCTGTTATGGGTGGAGGCACCCGAAAGGCGACAACCCCTCAGTCTGCTTCGCAGACAGCTCCCCTTGCACAGGGGAGCCTTTCCGGTCTTCCCCAGGAAGAGGCAGAAAAAAAGACCGTTCTGCCCACAGCGGAGGAGGCAGAACGGCAGCAGAGAGCGGCCCAGGCGAATACCGAGCTGGAACGGTCGGGGATCCTGGCGGGAGCCGAGGAGGAGACTATCCGTCGGGTGGGAGACCTGGCCAGGAAGCTGAACCGGGAGGTGCGCTTCTTCCGGGGAGAGTCCTGGGAGAACGGCAGATACGACCCGAACACTGGTATCCTGCACCTGAACACCAACGGACGAAACCCGATCATGCAGATCTTTGCCCACGAGCTGACCCACAGCATTGAGACGGCAGAGAGCTATGACAAGCTGGTAGGGGCCATTCTGAAAACCATGGATGACGCGGAACTGAACGAGCGGTTCCAGGAGATCACCCAGCGGTACCAGGAGAAAGGCGTCTTTCTGGAGGACCCGGCAGAGGTCATGCACGAAGTGGTGGCAGAGTATGTGGAGACCAGACTGCTCACTAACTATGAGGATATTTTATCCCTGGTGCAGACAGACCGAAGCCTGGGTCAGCGAATCCTGGAATGGATCGACTCCATGCTGGCCAAACTAGGCAGCACAGCGGCCCAGGAACGGGCGGCCCTGACGGAGGCGAGGGAGATGTATGCCAGAGCACTGCAGGAGACGAACGAGGGCGGGGCGACCATGGTTCCCCCGCAGACCCCCTCCAGTGGTTTGACCCGCGCGCCCCAAGGGGCACACGCTCAAACCGAGGGGACAATCCCTCAGTCTGCTTCGCAGACAGCTCCCTTTGCACAAGGGAGCCTTTTAGAGGAAAGTGGTCCCAAGGGAGAGAAGGGCTGGGAGGACCTGCCCCATGACCCCTATATGCAAGCCCTTGGGGAACAGCTGAGAAGCGGTGAGATCTCGGAAGAAGAGTTCGACCGGCGCTTTGATGAGTATTACCATGGCGGCAGCGAGGTGTTCGACTATGACACCGAGGAGACGACGCTGCCGATGAAGTACAGCTTTGCGGACCAGCGGCGGGAAACACCGCCGGACACCGGGAACGAGGACACCGTGTTTGTGGAAAGAAGCGGCGGGTATGTTATGAGCCGAGATGAGCAGGACAGCATAAAGGAACAGCTGAGAAAGCATCAAGAGGAATTAGGTAAAATGAAAACCGTTGCCACAATCAGTGACAACGGTTGGAGAGGTATGAGCACGGGAGCATTCCGCAAAAAAATTGTGAATGACTTGAAGAAGACCGGATATCGTGTCGAGAAGCAAGGCGTTGGAACAATCATATTTGACGAGAAGCTGCTTAACCGGAGTTTGAATTATATTGAGACTGATGCAGAGGCGGCGGCATATCAGGCCCTCCCGCAAGTGCTGAAGCGTGGCATCGAAATCAGTGGCCACGGAGACCACAAAACACGTGGGTATGAGACGGTGACCATTGCTGCGCCTGTGATGTTGAATGGAATACGAGGAAATATGGCTGTGGTAGTGATGAAGACAAAGGGAAACCGTTATAAGGTGCACCGTGTCCTTACGCCAGACGGGGAAACTTTTGTATTGCCGGAAAAGGCAAATGCAGTGTCTACCTCCGTCGGGGGCATCACCGAAGCTGCCAAGACTTCGGGAGCGGTCACACCGACCATCAACACTGCATCTAAATTCAGTATACCAGGCGGTAGAGAGAAAGTCAAGTACAGCATCAGCGGGGAAGGGGAGAGCCAGACCGGGAGAACCTGGACACGGGAGGCCCTGCCTGCCAAGGCCAGAGACCAGCTGGACCGCACCGAGCGGGCCATGGTGGACAGGCTGGGTAAGGCGATGGACGTGCCGGTGAAGGCCAGACAGACTTCTCTCCGGGAGATCGCACGGGAGCTGGGGGAGACCTATCTGGCCACCGGGCGCATTGACCAGGAGACGGCAGACCGCCTCTTTGAGACCGCATGGGAGAAGGGCGTGGTAGAAGACCGGGAATACTACGACCAGTACAAGCCCATCAAGGACCGCCTGCGCACCCTGCCCTTACGCATCAGTGAGGAAGACAGCCATGACATCGTAGACTATGCCCACTTCAAAAAGGCCGCCCGTGGCGTCCTGCGCCTGGTGAAGGACGAGGGAACACCGGTGGATGTGGCCTATGAGGAGATGAAGCAGACCGCTCCGGAACTCTTCCCGGCCGAGATCACCCACCCAGCAGACCAGCTGGTGCAGATGTATGAGGTGGCAAGGGGCATCCAGAAGACAGAAAAGAGCCTGGCAGACCACTACGGCCCGGAAGCGGAGACTTACAAGGCGTATGCGAAAAACGACTTCTGTGAGCAGGTCTATGACGCTGTGGCGGACTGGAAGCTGGTGCGCCGCTATGCCGACGAACGGGCAGAGGAGCTGGAGCAGAACGCCGGACAGGTGGTGCTGGTCACGCCGGAGCAGGTCAAAGGGGCCTGGAAGGGCCTCAAGGAGGACCGCAAGGCCTACGAAAAGGTCATGGCAAAACACCTCCTTACCGACCACGACAAGGTGCAGGTGGGCCGCCTGCTGAAAGGGGAACTGGAACCGGAACACCTGGAGCCGGGCAAGGACAACGTGAAGGGCATCCTGGAGGTCTGGAAGGCCAGAGAGGCCTACGAGCGGGACCGCCGGGCCATTGCGGAATGGAACAAGGGCAGAAAGGATCAGCTCCGAGGGGAGGCCGACAGGCTGCTGGACACAGCCAACAGCTGGAAAGATAAAAAAATGGGGCTTCAGTATGCTGCCGAGACCATGGAGCGGAACATCCGGGACATCGTGCCAGACAAGGACCTGGCGGAGGAAATCATTCAGACTTACTTTGCCCCCGTCCACACCGCCCAGGCGGAGAGCACCCGGCTGAAAAACCGGATGCGGCAGCGGGTTAAGGAGCTGGATTTGAGCCGGAAGGTGAAGAACGGCAACCTGGTGAGCGAGGCCCACGCCGTACAGCTCTACGGAGAGGCCATGGACAACATCCAGATGCTGAAAAACAGCCGGGGCCGCATGAAGCACCGGGACGGCAAGACTCTGCAGGAGTGGGAGTCCGTGGTGACCAAGCTTTGGGAGGAAAACCCCAATCTGGACCGGGGGAAGGTCCAGAGGGCCGTGGAGGAATTCCGAAAGATCTACGACGATCTGTTTGAGCAGATGAATGAAGCCCGCATCCGAAACGGATACGAGCCTACCAACTACCGGAAGGGCTACTTCCCCCACTTCCAGCCAGGGCACACGGACGGTATCACCGGGATGTTTGCCAATGTGCTGGGCATTAGCACGGAGATCACCGCTCTGCCCACCACCATTGCCGGCATGACCCACACCTTTAAGCCGGGTATCCGCTGGTTCGGCAATGCCCAGGAGCGCCTGGGCTTCAACACGGCCTATGATGCAGTGGAGGGTTTTGACAAGTACATTGAGGGTGTGGCGGACGTCATCTGCCAGACCGACAACATCCAGAGACTGCGGGCCCTGGCCAGCCAGACCCGGTACCGCACCAGCGATGAGGGTATCCGCAAACAGGTGGACGCTGTGCTGGCGAATGAGAGCCTGAGCGACCAGGACAAAGAAAACCGTATCCGGGACATTTATGAGAACGGGCGGTTTGCGCTGTCCAATTTCGTCATCAACCTGGATGAGTACACCAACCTTCTGGCCAACAAGCGGAGCCTCCACGACCGGAGCATGGAGCAGGACTTCGGCCGGAAGGCCTACAACCTGGTGCGCTGGCTGGAGGGCCGGGTTGGTGCCAACATGGTGGCTATCAACCCCGGTTCCTGGCTGACCAACCTGATCCCTCTGACCCAAGGCGGCGCCCAGCTGGGCAGCGGCCAGCTGATGAAGGGGATGTGGGAGACCCTGCAGGCCTACGCCGGAAAGAGCAGCCAGGACTTCGTGGACCGCTCTACCTTCCTGACCAACCGACGGGGCAGTGACCCGCTGGTGCCCCGATGGGCAGAACTGGCAGACACCAACACCAAGCCGAAACAGGTCCTGCGGAAGGCAGGAGAGGTGACAGGCCAGGCCGGAGATTTTCTGGCCATGGGCATGGAATACATCGACAACTTCACCGCAGACTCCCTGGTGAGGGCCCGGTACAACCAGAACCTGAAGCGGGGACTGAGCGAGGAAGCGGCGCTGGAGGAGGCGGACGCCTGGACAGCAGGGGTGATGGCTGACCGGAGCAAGGGTGCCACGCCCACCCTCTTCAGCCGGACGAATCCCGGAACCAAACTGTTTACCC
>JAFXCU010000047.1 GCA_017521345.1 Ruminiclostridium sp.
ATATCAACGAGTTTGAGGCCAACGGCACGGATAATATCTCCGTGGATTCGGACACATTATAAGCCAAAAAGAAGCGTGCAGATGCACGCTTCTTTTTTATTTCTTCTTCAGTTTTTCCACCGGAGAGGGGTCCGGGTCCACGTAGGCGGTCTGATAGGTGGTGTAGATCACCATACCCGGGCGGGCGCCGGCGGGCTTCTTTACAAACTTCACGGGGGTGTAGTCCACGGGGATCTTCTTGCCCTCCCGGCCCTGGGAGAACCAGGCGGCCAGGGCGGCGGCTTCGCTCAGACTCTGGTCATCGGGCTTATCCCCGTCGGTCCAGAGGATGACATGGGAGCCGTGGATCTTCTGGGTGTGGAACCAGTAGTCCCACTTCCCTGCCTGCTTGGTGGTGAGGGCGTCGTTCTGCAGGTTGTTTCTGCCCACAGAAATGCGCAGGCCGGTGGAGGAGCGGAACTCCATAGGCTTGGAGCCGGGCCTCTTCATCTGGTTCTTCCCCTTGCCCTTTCGGCGGAGGTAGCCAGTCTCGGTGAGCTCCTGGCGAATTTCTTCCAGGTCCCGGTCGCCCTCGGCCCGGCTGATGCTGTCCAGGACGCTGTCCAGGTAGTCCCGCTCGGCAGCACCCTTTTCCAGCTGGATGGTGAGCATCTCCTGGGCGGTCTTGGCCTTGGTGTAGGCCTTGTAGTACTTGGCGGCGTTCTGCTGAGGGTTCTTCATGGGGTCCAGGGGGATGTCGATCTCGGCGCACTCCGGGTCGTAGTAGTTCTCGGTGCGCAGGACCTTCATGCCCTTTTCCATCCGGTACAGGTTGGCGGTGATGAGGTCGCCAAAAATCCGGTGCTGCTCCCGGTTCTGGGTCTGTTCCAGTTCCTTTTCCTGGAGGGCCATTTTCCGCACCAGGCGGTCCCGGGCATGGGTCAGGGATTTGATGAAATCCTGTCCCTTCTGACGGACGGAATCGGCGGTCTCACGGGTCTGGTAGTAGGCATCCAGCAGGGCGCCGAAGGTGTCAAAGAACCGAAGCTCGGTGGCGGGGCCGTACTGGAGGATGGGCCGGAAGGAGAAATCCACCGGCTTCCCATCCCGGACCAGCATGGTGGGCTGGACTTCGCCGCCCTCCACCTTGGTCAGGATGGCATCCACCTTTTCCAACAGCTTTTCCGGGTCTCGGCCCACAGGGGCGTCCACCTCCCCGAAGGCCTCAAAGGCGGCCTCCCGGGCGATGAGGGGGGACAGGCCCACAAAGTGGTCCAGCAGGAACCGGTCGGCGGGGGTGTCCGTCCGGGCCTTCTCCAACAGGGCGGCCCGGTCTTCCTCGGTCATGGCAGAGGGGTCCAGCTTGTCCGGCTGGGCGGGAGGATATTTGTAGAACATGCCCGGCAGCAGAGGGCGGGCGTTCTCCTGGGTCAGGTCCACATCCACCCGCTTCAGGCAGTCCACGATGCGGCCCTCCCCGTCCAGAAGGACCAGGTTGGTCCGGCGGCCCATGGCCTCCAGGATCAGGCGGCGGGTGACCTTGTCCCCCATCTCGTTGCTGGCCTCGATGACCAGCTCGGCCAGTCGCTCCATGGGGGGCTGCTTCACCTCCAGGATCTTGCCGCCGGAGAGGTACTTCCGCAGGAGCATACAGAACATGGGAGGCTCGGCGGGGTTCTCCCTGGGCAGGTCGGTGAGCTGCATCCGGGGCCAGGAGGGATTGGCGGTGAGGACCAGGCGGCAGTTGCCGTTCCGTCCACGGATGTGGAGGAGGACCTCATCCCGGGTGGGCTGGTGGATCTTGTCGATGCGGGCCCCCAGGATGGCCCCTTCCGTTTCCTTTTTCGCAGCGGCCAGACACAGTGCGTCCATGGGCATGGCTTACCCCTCCTCTCTCATGATGAGCTCAAAGAGCTGGTTCAGGCGGTCGGTCTGTCCCTGGAGGTAGAGCCAGCCGAAGAGGGTCTCCAGACCGGTGGCGATCTGGTACTCCCGGCGGGTGGCTCCCTTGGGATAGGAGTGGGGGCTGGCGTTCCGTCCCCGCTTGAAGATGGTGGTCTCCTCCTCGGTGAGGATGGGGAGCAGCAGGTCCATCTTGGCGGCCTGCTTGGGAGCGGCCACATATTCCAGGGCGGCCTTGTGGAGCTTGCCCGGGGTGAGCTTGCCGTGGAGGCACAGCCAGGAGCGGACCATCACCTCATAGACGGCGTCCCCCAGGTAGGCCAGACCCAGGTTGCTCATTTTCAGAAGATCCTGCTTGTCTTCCGTTATGTGAAAGTAATCCATAGTCGTATTCCTTTATCTATAGGGTAATGATTTATTGTACCCCAGATTCCCCGTTCTGGCAAGAGGGAGGCACCACTGGCCGCCCCCCATCCCGGAAGGAGAACACCACCCAGGGGCGGTCCTCCATGGTCTCCACCCGGGCGAAGCAAAAGGCCGGAACCAGAGGAAAGGGGGCTTTGGGGTCCCAGGAAAAGACCAGGGAGAATCCGCCGGTTTCCTTCCGGAACAGGCCCGTGTGTCCCACCGCTTCCGCCAGAATGGAGTCGGAAAAGAGCCGGGACAGGTGGTGTCCCTCTTCCCAGCCCTGTGGATATTTTTTATCCCCGAAGGCATAGCGGAGCTCGGCCCGGCCTCCGGTGACCGGCCAGCAGCCGCACCGGGACAGGTGGTCCAGGGTGAGGGTCCGACTCAGCCGAAGGCCCTCTCCCTCCGGAAGGAAGGTCCCCAGGTCCATCCGCCCGTTTTTTCCACAGAGGATGCCTCGGTACAGGCCGGGACCGGGCGGGCGGAGGGTCATGGTGACCTCCATCTGGTTTCCTCGGGTCCGACAGGTGAGCCTGCCGTTCTGGATGTGGAAAACCTGCTCCATCCTCTCCCCTCCTCTCGGTGTTACCCTATGCGCCCAGGCAAAGAAAAATCCCACCTTGATTCCAAGGTGGGACTTTGCGCTTACGCTCTAACCTCTCCCTCTGGGAGAGCTAAGCGGCCATGTATGTAAGTTTACTCCTCTTCAGGAGCCTCGCAGAGGTTCTTGTAATAGCCGTCTGCGTGGTACAGGGGTGCCACGGGGTTGTGCATGGTGACCCGGTCCTTCACCACCAGGGTGGTGGTGGGGGCGTGGGAGTGCTTGTAGAACAGGCTGTCATGGCCCACGCACAGGCCCATGACGATGTTGAACTCGGTGCCCTCCTCTTCTAGGATCTGTGCCTGGAGGACGGGGTTGCAGGCCATGGGGCCGGGACCGTGGAACTTGGGGTGGATGCCCAGCTCGGTCTTGGGGACTTCACCGGCCTTGCAGCTGATGCCGTAGACCTCAAAGCCGTTGGCTCGGAGCATCTTGGCCAGGGTGCGGCTCTCCTTGATGAGGGCGGTACAGGTGGCGATGCCGATCTTCTTGTAGCCCATGCGGCGGGCAAACTCGATGGTCTCCTGGACACGGGGCCACTTCCGGTAGCCGTCGGCCTCTACGGTGGCGGCCACCTGGACCAGCTTCTTGTCCTCGGGGTCGGTGAAGTACTCCTTCAGGGACTTTTCCCGCTGATCGTCGGTCATGGCACGGCTGATGCAGAAGGCCGGGAACTTCTTGCCGGGGTTGTGGTTGTCACACAGGGTAACTGCGCAGTCGATGCAGGAGTGCTTGATCTCGTTAGGCATGGTTGGCCTCCTTTTCTTTATCCTGACGGATCAGGTTTTTCAATGCTTCAATACAAACTTCCACAGAGCGGAGGACGTCATGGGATTCCTCCTGGTCTAAGCCGGCCTTCTCCCGCTCCTGGTTCCACACCACGTGGAAGAGGGAGCCGCACCGGACCCCCAGATGGGCGGCCACAGTGAAAAGGGCGGCGGATTCCATCTCACTGGCCAGGACGCCCAGACGCTTCCAGGCCTCCCACTTGGCCTCCAGCTCGTAGGAGACAGGCATCCGGTGGGGGGAGTGCTGACCGTAGAAGGAGTCCTTGCACTGGACCACGCCCACATGCCAGGGATGGCCGGAGTCCTTGGCGGCCTGGACCATGGCGGTGACTACCTCATAGTCGGCCACAGCGGGGAACTCAATGGGGGCGTATTCCCGGCTGGTGCCCTCGTTGCGGACGGCGCCGGTGGCCACAATGATGTCGTTGCTCTTGACCTTCAGGTCGATGCCCCCGCAGGTGCCCACCCGGAGGAAGGTATCGGCGCCGATGGCTGCCAGCTCCTCCATGGCGATGGAGGCAGAGGGACCGCCGATGCCGGTGGAACACACGGAGACCTTCTCTCCCAGGAGGGTGCCGGTGTAGGTGGTGTACTCCCGGTTGGTGGCCACATGGACCGCATCGTCAAAGAACATGGCGATGATCTTGCTGCGGGCTGGGTCACCGGGGAGGATGCAGTAGCGGCCCACATCCCCGGGCATCAGGGCAATATGGTACTGGAGTTCTCTGGTGTCTTTATCCATGGCTCTCCTCCTGTTGCGCTCTCTGGGCCTGGACCCGCTTGAAGGTCAGGTAGCCCTCCAGGATCAGGGTGGCAGCCACAGAGTCTATCTTATCCTTGCGGTTCTTGGAACGGACCCCCTGCTCCCCCAGGATGCGGTGGGCATCCACGGTGGTGCGGCGCTCATCCCACAGGATGACAGGCAGACCGGTGGCCTCCTTCAGGCGCTCACCAAAGGCCGCACACTTTTCTGCTCGGGGACCCAATGTCCCATCCATATTTTTGGGGTAGCCCAGGACCAGCTCTTCCGCCCCCTGCTCCTTGGCCAGGGCAACCAGCTCATCCAGGACGACATCTTCCTTCCGGCTTTTCACCAGGAAGGTCTGCCCGGCCAGCAGGCCGGTGATATCAGACAGGGCAACGCCGGTGCGGGCGTCACCGTAATCGATGGCCATAATTCTCATGGTTTTATCTCACATCCTTTTGATACTTATATCTTATCCTAAAGGCCCAGGAGTGTCAAGGTTGCCAGGGCCTGACATTGTTGAAAATACACGGCAGACCCCTTGATAGGCCTTACTTTTTTCCCGAAAATGTGCTTGACAAAGTGTAGTAGGCCATGGTATCATAACATCACCTATGAAAAGGGCCTATTTTTTTGCGCGCATATTACGGTATATGTCCGCAAACCCTTGACCAATCTTCAGGACATAGGGAGGCAACCGATGCCGATCACGCCGTACTCTTTCAAGCATGCAAAGTCCTTTGCATGCGCTTTTGACGAGAAGTTTCGCCGAGATCGGGATCGCCTGGGAACAGGCAATGGCCGAACTCGGCGATTTGTTTTTCCCGGGGCCGAACAACGTAAAGGAGGTGCCGCAACATGGCAAAGCCCGGCGCACGTGTAAAGATCACTCTCAGATGCAGCGAGTGCAAGCAGCGCAACTACAACACTATGAAGAACAAGAAGAATACCCCCGACCGCTTAGAGATGAACAAGTACTGCCCCTTCTGCAGAAAGCACACCGTTCATAACGAGACTAAGTGATGATGGCCCACATTCCCTGTAAGAAAGAAGGGTGAACTGAAATGTCTGAAAAAGAAAAGGTGACCCAGGATGTGAGCGCAGAGGCTAAGGCTAAGCCCGCCAAGGAGAACAAGCCCGCCAAGGCCAAGAAGGACAAGAAGCCCGGCATTGGTCAGCGCATCGGCAAGTTCTTCCGTGAGCTGAAGTCTGAACTGAAGAAGGTCGCATGGCCTACCAAGGCGGATACCATCAAGAGAACCGGTATCGTTATTGCCTGCGTGATCATCGTTGGCATCATCGTCTGGATCTTCGATGGCATTGCCAGCGCCGTCATCGACGCTCTGCTCTCCCTCTTCGGCAACTAAGGTGAACCGAAATGGCTGAGGGCGCAAAATGGTATGTGGCTCATACCTATTCCGGGTATGAAAACACCGTAAAAGCCACCATTGAAAAAGCCGTAGAAAACCGCAACATGGGCGACCTCATCCTGGAGGTCAACATCCCCATGGAGACCGTTACCGAGATCACCGATTCCGGCACCAAGACTGTGGAGCGCAAAGTGTTCCCCGGCTATGTGCTGGTGAAGATGGTCATGACCGACGAGACCTGGCACTTAGTGCGCAATGTGCGCGGTGTCACCGGCTTCGTTGGCTCCGGCAACAAGCCCATCCCCCTGACCGACGACGAGATCGCCGCCATGGGCGTGGAAAAGCGGGAGGTCATGGTGACCTACGAAATCGGCGACAACGTCCGTATCACCGACGGCGCACTGGAATCCTTCCTGGGTATCGTGGAAGAGATCGACGTGGAGCGCCAGAAGGTCCGTGTCGTTGTTTCCATGTTCGGCCGTGAGACCCCGGTCGAGCTGGATCTGGATCAGATCGAGTCTATCTGATCCACCCGTTGTACTTTGCGCAGAAGGCGCAAACGTGGGAGGAGCCAAGCTCCGTCCAACCACATTTGAAAATGGAGGTGCTCTAAGTGGCACAGAAAGTAACTGGATACGTAAAACTGCAGATCCCTGCCGGCAAGGCAACCCCTGCACCCCCCGTCGGCCCCGCTCTGGGTCAGCACGGCGTTAACATCGCAGCATTCACCAAGGAATTCAACGAGCGTACCAAGAACGATGTCGGCCTGATCATCCCCGTCGTCATCACCGTTTACGCTGACCGTTCCTTCACCTTTATCACCAAGACTCCCCCCGCAGCCGTCCTGATCAAGAAGGCTTGCAACATCGAGTCCGGCTCCGGCGTTCCCAACAAGGACAAGGTTGCTACCATCAGCAAGGAAGATGTCCGCAAGATCGCTGAGACCAAGATGCGCGACCTGAATGCAGCAAGCATCGAGGCCGCCATGAGCATGATCGCTGGTACCGCACGCTCCATGGGCGTTATCGTCGGCGAGTAAGGCAGGAGGGTAGAAAGACATGTTTAGAGGTAAAAAGTATCAGGACAGCGCAAAGCAGATCGACAAGGCAAATCTGTATGACACCGCAGAGGCTATGGATCTGATCGTTAAGACCGCTCCCGCTAAGTTCGACGAGACCGTCGAGCTGCACGTCAAGCTGGGCGTCGACTCCCGTCACGCAGACCAGCAGGTCCGCGGCGCGATCGTTCTCCCCAACGGTACCGGTAAGGACGTCCGCGTCCTCGTTTTCGCCAAGGCTGACAAGGCCGAAGCTGCGAAGGCTGCCGGCGCTGACTATGTTGGCGAGATGGATCTCGTTGAGAAGATCCAGAAGGAGAATTGGTTCGACTTCGACGTCGTTATCGCTTCTCCCGACATGATGGGTCTCGTTGGCCGTCTCGGTAAGGTCCTCGGCCCCAAGGGTCTGATGCCCTCTCCCAAGGCCGGTACCGTCACTCCCGACGTCGCCAAGGCCGTCGCCGAGTCCAAGGCCGGTAAGGTCGAGTATCGTCTCGACAAGACCAACATTATCCACTGCCCCATCGGCAAGGTTTCCTTCGGCCCCGAGAAGCTCACCGAGAACTTCAACGCTCTCATGGGCGCCATCATCAAGGCCAAGCCCGCCGCCGCCAAGGGTCAGTACGTCAAGTCCTGCGTCGCCGCCTCCACCA
>JAFXCU010000048.1 GCA_017521345.1 Ruminiclostridium sp.
CACAATGTGGCCCGCTCCCAGGTTATGAAGCGAAACGAAAATACCCCCGCCGGGTCCAAAACTCTGTGGGCCTATATGGAGGATCTCATCGCAGAGAACGTCAAAAAGGGAAACATCCGGGACGAGTGAATGACCATACCAGAAAACAAAAAAGTCCGTGCTGCCAATGCAGCACGGACTTTTCTTGCCTCGCAGAGTTTCGCCGAGAATCGGCGAAAACAAGTTCTATCGGTTTTTGCCGGCAGCATGTATGTCGGCAAAAACACTTCTCAGGCCGCAAACGTGCGAGCCATTGGCTCGTGCGCTGCAGCGGCCTGCAAATCACTTTGAAATGCTGGCATTTCAAAGTCTGCAAAAAAAGACCGACCGGTAAACCGGTCGGTCTTTCTTTAAGCAAGTTTTCGGTCCCTTTCGGGGTCGAACAGCAATCCGTATGGATTAGTGGCCCTTGCCGGACAGAACAGCGCCAGAGATAACGATCTTCTGGATCTGGTTGGTGCCCTCGAAGATGCAGTAAGCCTTGATGTCTCTCCAGATCTTCTCAACGCAGTCTTCCTTCATGTAGCCCTTACCACCCATCAGCTGGATAGCGTCGGTGCAGACGGACATTGCGGACTCGGTAGCGAACATCTTAGCCATAGCTGCTTCCTTGGAGAAGGGCAGGCCGTTCTGCTGCAGGTAGTTAGCGTGGGAGACCAGCAGGCGGGAAGCCTCGATCTTGGTAGCCATCTCAGCGATCATCCACTGGATGCCCTGACGCTTGGAAACGGGAGCACCGAAGGTGACACGCTCCTTAACGAAAGCAATAGCCTCGTCCAGAGCGCGGCGAGCGATACCGACTGCCAGAGCGCCGACGCATGCACGGGACTTGTCCAGGGTCTTCATAGCGAAGCCGAAGCCCTTGCCCAGGCCTGCCTCGTGACCGACCAGGTTCCAAGCGGGAACGCGGACGTTGTCGAACTTCAGGGAGCAGGTGGAGATGGTGCGGAAGCCGGACTTGTCTTCGTACTTGGTGACGGAGAAGCCGGGGGTGCTGGTGGGAACCATGAATGCGGAAATGCCCTTGGTGCCAGCGGAAGGATCGGTGGTAGCGAAGACGCAGACGATGTCAGCTTCGCCGCCGTTGGTGATGAAGCACTTCTCACCGTTGATGACCCACTCGTCGCCGTCCTTGACTGCGGTGGTCTTAACGTTGGAAGCGTCGGAACCGGACTGGGGCTCGGTCAGTGCGAATGCAGCGTAGCCCTTGCCTTCCAGGATGTGCTTAGCAAAGTACTGAACCTGCTCGGGGGTACCACCGATCAGGATGGGCTTCAGAGCCAGGTTGGTGGTCTGCATGACGGAAGCGAAGTTGCCGTCATAGTAGCCCATCTCTTCGTACATAACTTCAGCAACGTCCAGGGGAACCTTGTTGCCGCCGAATTCCTTGGGAATCTCGAAGGAGTTCAGGCCCAGCTTGAATGCCTTAGCATAAGCATCGAAGGGGATAGCCTTGGAAGGATCAACGACCTTGTCCCAATCCAGCATGATGGGCTCGATTTCCTTCTTAGCGAACTCGCCGATAATGTCAACCCACTTCTGCTGTTCTTCGTTCAGTAAACGCATGATAATCTACCTCCAAATAAAATTCGTCATAGATGACATATAGCGCCTGCCTGCATGTGGCAGACTAAACACTGCCCGTCGCCGGACAATTGTTCTCAAAAATCAGGGCTGCGGACCTGGGAAAAATCCCCTCATTTCACAGGGCTTTTCCTTGGAAATACTCACAATCCGCTAACCTACACACTAATGATACTTCCTTAGCCCGACAAAAGAAATCGGACTGATTAATTAAATAATCGGTTTTTATACTACATTCTTCTAGTACACCTACCTGGGGTATTCCTTAGAATTTGTAGTCGCTCTCTGCCAGGGGACGGATGACCCTGTGGTAGATCCGGTACAGGTAAACTGCGGCCAGCAGGCCGGCCAGGACCTCCGCAATGGGGAAGGCCCACCAGACCATACCCAGGCCGCCGATCTTAGAGAAGAGGAAGGCCATAGGCAGGACCAGCAGCAGCTGGCGGAAGATAGCGATGGACATACTCAGGAATCCCTTGCCCAGGGCCTGCAGCACCGCAGAGGCCACGATGGTGAAGCCGCCCACGACGAAGCACAGGCTCAGGGTCCGCAGGGCGGGCACACCAATGGTCAGCATATCCGGAGAGGCCTGGAAGATGGACAGAAGCTTGTCCGGTACCAGCTGGAAGAGGGCAATGGCGAGGACCATGATGCACAGGGCCCAGCAGATGGCCAGCTTGATGGTTCCGGTGATGCGCTCGGGCTTTCGGGCACCGTAGTTGTAGGCCACGATGGGCACCATACCATTGTTCATGCCGATGATGGGCAGGAAGGCAAAGCCCTGGAGCTTGAACCACACGCCGTAGACGGCGGCAGCCGTCTCGGTAAAGCCCACCAGGATCTGGTTCAGGCCGAAGATCAGGACGGAGGGCACGGTCTGCATGAGGATGGAGGGCAGGCCCACGCTGTAGATCCGGCCGATGACCGGCAGGTTGGGGCGCATATTGTCCCGGGTGATGGTGATATCCGGGTTTTTCTTCCGGTTATAGTAGACACCCAGGGCGGTGCCCACAAACTGGCTGATGACGGTGGCAATGGCCGCGCCGGTGACGCCCATGGCAGGGCAGCCAAAGAGGCCAAAGATCAGGATGGGGTCCAGGATGATGTTCAGCACGGCACCCACGATCTGGATGACCATGCTGTAGAAGGTCTGGCCTGTGGCCTGAAGGAGCCGGGACAGCAGGACCTGACCGAAGCAGCCCACAGCCAGCAGACAGATCCAGAAGAGGTAATCACAGCCCAGCTGGATGATCTCCGGGTCGGTGACCTGTGCGGCAAAGTAGAGCCGGGAGCCAAACACACCCAGCACTGCAAAGAGGATGCTGCTGGCCACACCCAGGAAGATGGCGTTGCCCGCCACCCGGTTGGCCATGGCAAAGTTCCGCTCACCCAGGCTGCGGGAGAGCATGGCGTTGATGCCTACGCCGGTGCCGGTGGCAACGGCGATCATCAGGTTCTGGACGGGGTAGGCCAGAGAGACCGCCGTCAGGGCAGCCTCGCTGATATAGGAAACGAACATGCTGTCCACCACGTTGTACAGGGCCTGAATGAGCATAGAGATCATCATAGGCCCGGACATGGTCAGCAGCAGCTTGCCGATGGGCATAACGCCCATCTTGTTTTCAGTCGCCGGTTGGGGCTGGGAACTCATTTACCGTCCACCTCCGGGGAAGGTCTCCACGGCCCGCTTGAGGATCTCCACAGCGTAGTCCACCCCGTACTGGCCGCTGATGGCCAGGTGGTAGTGACGGGCGTCGCCCCACTTGTTCTGGGAGAAATAGTTATAGAAGGAGGCGCGCTTCTTGTCCTGCTTCTTCACATAGTCCACCATGTTGCTGGCCTCCCGCTCGTAGACGTCCTTGGCACGCTGGGCACGGTACTCCATGGGGGCATGGATGAAGACGTTGAGCACATCGGTCCGCTCCCGCAGGACATAGTCGGCGCAGCGGCCCACGATGACGCAGGGGCCCTTCTCGGCCAGTTCCCGGATGATCTTGCTCTGGACCAGAAAGATCTGGTCGTTCATGGGCAGCTGCTGGGCTCCCATGTACAGGCCGTAGAGGAAGCTGGTGGCCTTCATCTGCTCGGTCTTCTTGATGTACTCCTCAGACAGGCCGCTCTCCTTGGCGGCCATGAGGATGAGCTCCTTGTTGTAGAAAGGAATGCCCAGCTCCTTGGCCAGCTTTTCGCCGATGGCTCGGCCGCCGGACCCGTACTCACGGGAAATGGTAATGACAGGAATGTTGCTCATAGGATACTCCTCCTTGGAAACTCGCCGTCCTTGACGGCAAACGGGATAACGAAACCATTTGGGAAAGGCCCACATGCTCCTCCGGACGGAGAGAGCCGCGTGGGCCTTTGCAAAAAAACACAAGTGAGCCTGTAAGCCGGGTTCTGTTAAAGACAGCCATCTATCTAGGCGTGCCGTTGCCAACACGCTCCAGCCACCTCCCCGGGGAGACCGGGCCGGTCACATTCCCCTCCACGGTGTTGCTCCGGATAGAGTTTACATCACCGGACACTTCCGAGCCGGCGGGTGAGCTCTTACCTCACCTTTCCACCCTTACCTGATCACCGGTTTTCAAGACCGGGCCAGGCGGTATCTCTCTGTTGCACTTGTCCTGAAGTCGCCTTCGGCGGGCGTTACCCGTTATCCTTGCCCTATGGAGCCCGGACTTTCCTCATGGACGGCCTTTCGGCCTGCCCACGCGGCTGCCCAGCTCACTTGTATCCTATATTTTACTCAATTCAAGGGAAGTTGTCAACAATCCGTTGCCCCTCATCCGTCATGGCTTCGCCATGCCACCTTCCCCCCAGGGGGAAGGCTTTCCGCTTACGGGAGGCTGGGGTATCCCTCCCCCGCCCCAGCCGTTGGGCGGTGCTCCGCCCCCGGCGGATCCCTCCGGAGGCTCCATGCTGGAGGGGTCAAAGTTTTCAGGGATCTCCATGTTGTTGGGGTCGAAGTTCTCGGGCTGCTCCATGCTGCCGCCGGGGCCGCCCATACCGCCCCCCATCCCCATGGAGCCCATGTCCGAGAGGGTCAGGTGGGAGGCATCCACCTGCTCGGTGCTCCCTTCCAGCTGCCCCTGGATGCTCTCGGCCCGCAGAAGGCAGAATTCCCGCAGGGTGTCCGTTCCGACCTGGAACTCCTCATAGGTGCAGAACTTGGTGGGGTCTTTTTCCACATAGGGGGCGATCAGCGCCGTCACCCGGTCGAACTCAGCTTCAAACTCCCCGCTGGTGAAATACGTCAGGAAGTCGGCAAAATACTGATGGTACTGGCTGGTGTAAGCCTCGTCCTGGAAGATCCAGGCCAGCATGGGCCGGTCCTCCACGGTCCCGCCGGACACAGGATCGTCGATGGAGGTGTTCACCAGGCTGGTGGCATCCCCAGCGTTCTGGAAGCCCCCAAAGGCCAGGTTGTAGTCCCAGGGGATCATGGACAGGACCCCATCCTCCTCGTAGAGGTAGTAGTTGTGGACCATGGAGCCGGTATAGCTGTCCCCATTGCAGACGAAGTTGTGGACCACGAAGTAGCGGATGACTTCTTCTACATCCACCACAGGCCCAATATCCGTCCCCTCATTGAGGGCCTTGATGGACTGGATGAGCCGGGTCTTGTCAGCATCGGTGATGCCGGTCTTGGCATTGTCGAAGATGTTGGCGTAGCTGTCGAAGCTGTCATCGGTGTAGACCAGCTTTACATCGTCGGAGCCCATGGCTGGGGCGCCGCCCTGGCCCTTCCCCCCTGCCTGCTGCTGTCTGCCGCCTGGCTGGGGCATCTCCTCCATCCCTTCCGGCATCCGGAAGTTTCCTCCGGCTCCCCGGCCGCCACCCATGTCCATGGAGTCGGGCTTGTAGAGTTCGCCCCGGACAGAACCGTAGTTCCGCTCCAGGAAGGACTCCTCCACCCCCTCCACCGCCAGGTAAAGACCCCAGTCCTCCCCGTTGACGGTGATCCAGGCATAGCTGCACAGGGGGGATGCCACCCCAAAGTCGGCCATCATCTGGTAGGTCAGGTAGTCCTTCCTATAGGTGTTGTCCTGAATGATGTTGTTCAGGCTCAGCTTGTCCAGGCCCTGGTAATTGCCCCCGTCCTGGTAGTGGTCGAACTCCAGCTTGAAGCTGTAGCGGTCGTTGCCGTAGGTCCGCACCGAGGACAAAGAGGTGTTTCCCTTGGCCCGGATAGCGATGTTGGGCACCGTTTCTCCGTCGATGGTGACGGTGCACATGGTGTATTCCTCGTTCTCGCAGGTGTCCAGAAAGGCCTCCCAGTCCTCCATGGCGATGTCGATGGCGTGGACGGTATCGGTGGAGAAGAGGCCCTGGGCGTAGGCGGGTTCCTCCCCTGCCGTCATGGTCCGGGCCTGGGGATACTTCCAGATGAGCAGTCCGCCGACCACCACAAAGATGGCCAGGCACAGAGCCAGGCAGATCACATCCAGGTGTTTATGGGTGGACATGGTTCCCCCTCCTTATCCCATGTAGTCGCCGTTGTAGCTCACCAGCACGGCGCTGCGCACCCCGGGGAGTCCGGCCAGGGTGTTGACGAAGGCAGTGTCGTCCCCCTTCAGGCGGACCTCCAGGTTCAGCTCCACAGAGCCGGACTGGACGGTCTTGCTCTTGACGGTGCACCGCTGGACCTGCTCTTTGAGAAAGTCCACAGCGGCCCGCTCGCTGGCCTGGTCGGCACACTGGATGCAGGCGATGTAGGGACGGATGTGGGGCTTCCGGTTGGCAAAGGCCAGCATGATGACCCCGATGACCACACTGCCCAGGATAGCCAGGGGGAGCATCCCCGCCGCCAAAATGATGCCCACGGCGATGGCCCAGAAGAGGAAGGCAATGTCCAGGGGCTCCTTGATGGCGGTGCGGAAGCGGACGATAGACAGGGCGCCCACCATGCCCAGGGACAGGACCACGTTGGAAGTCACCGCCAGCATCACCACGGTGGTGATCATGGTCAGGGCCAGGAGGGTCACTCCGAATCCGGAGGAGTACATCACCCCGGCAAAGGTCCGCTTGTAGATGAGCAGGATGAAGAGACCCAGGGCAAAGGCCAGGGCCAGGCAGACCAGCATGTCGATCATGCTCACGCTGGTCACGTTCTCCAGAAAGCTGGATTTGAAGATGTCTTGGAAGGTCATTGGTTTGGTTCTCCTTTCGGTGTTTAGCCGGGCGGATATGAAATCCGCCCCTACATACACGCTCGGTTGGTATTCCTTGTAGGGAACGGTCTTGACCGTTCCGGCGTAAGTGCGTGGACGAGCGGAATGGTCAAGACCATTCCCTACGTGGCGAGTAATTCAGTCATACATCCTGCAGGCGGCGTATTTGGAAAAGGCGGCCGTCCGTCGGCCGGGGATCTGGACCAGGTCCCGAACCACATCGGGCAGAAACTGGTCCCACTTCACCTCCAGAATGGCGGTGTTGTCAGCGGCGGGTATGGTCACGCAGTCCGGGTTCAGAAAATCGGTGCAGTGGAGGCCGGTCCGCAGGTCGTAGTCCAGGGTCACCCGGACGTTGCCGGGGCCAAAGACAAAGGGCTCCCGGGTGTAATCCACAATGGTCCTGGGCCGGAGGCCCTGGAGGGTCATTTTCACATAGAGTTCCCGGACCAGGGGCTCCGGGCTGTCCGCCATCCAGCCGGTGTTCCCGTCCAGCAGGGCCCGGACCTGGTCCGGGGTCAGCCGGGCCTTTTCCTTGGTGCCCAGGCCGTTCCGTTTGCTCTTCTTCTCCAGGTGGATGAGAGAAAAGTCCTTGTTGTAGCAGCGGATGCGGAATTTTTCCCGGCGGTTCACCCCATCCAGCTTCTCCCGGAGGGCGGTGTCGGCAGGTGTGTCGAAGTAGAGGGACCGGATGTGGTAACTGCCCCCCGCAGCGTTCGGGTCGGGAGCCAGCACCGTCCCCAGCCGTGCCCGGAGGATGGGCAGGTCTCCCGGGGCGATCCGGTGCTTCCACTCATGGCGAAGGTCCATAGTCTTCCTCCTTTCGGTTTGCTGACTGGATCATACCCCCGCAACCTTAGCCCAACCTTAAAAAAAGACGCCTCCCGGTGAACAAACCAGGAAGCGTCTGTAAACATTTTATGAATCCAAAGGGAGGCAGACGGTGAACACCACCCGGTCCTCCCCTTTCGTTTCGGCCCGGATGGTCCCCTGCCAGGTCTCCGCAATGGCCCGGGCGGCAGAGAGGCCGATGCCCGAGCCGCCGGTCTTCTGGGTGCGGGCGGGATCCCCCCGGTAGAACCGCTCGAAGAGTTTTGCCGGATCCCCTGACAGCTTGGCAGGGCCGTTTTCCACCCGGAGCAGGACCTGCGGTCCCTCCCGGGTGAGGGCCACATGGATGCTCCCCCTGGGCTCGGTATACTTTACCCCATTGTCCAGCAGAATGGACAGCAACTGGGCCATGTGGGTCCGGTCCGACCGGACCGTGACCCCCGGCTGCAGGTCCTCTTCCAGAAGGATGCCCCGGAGGGCCGCCCCCTCCCGAAAGCTGCGGATGATCTCCTCCGCCAGAGCTGTCAGGTCCACCGACTCTGCCGGGGACGGACCTGCAGCCTCGTCCATCCGGGCCAGGACCAGCAGGTTTTCCATCAGGTCGCCCAGGCGCACGGTCTGCTCCTTGATGTTGCGGCTCCATTTGGTCTCCCCCTGCCGAAGCTCCATGGCCTCGGTGTTGGCCCGGATGATGGCCAGGGGGGTCTTCAGCTCGTGACCGGCATTGGTCACAAACTCCTTCTGCCTGACGATGCTCTCGGCCACAGGCTCAATGGCCCGGCGGGACAGGACCACCACCAGGGCCAGCATCCCCAGCCAGCAGAGACCCACTCCCGCCGTGGACAGGCCCAGCATGGAAAGGATGCGGTGGCGGGCCTCGTCCTGGATGTCCGCCTGGACCTCAGGGGGCAGGACCTGCCGCCACACAGGGGGGCCATGGGGATCCATGGGGGCCGGCGGGACAGGAGCGGGCACCATCTCGCTGACCAGAACGGTCTGAAGCATTCGGTCGGTCTGCCGGTCCACCTGATACCAGTTCACCAGGTTGATGACCACCAGAAGGACCAGAAGCAGAAGGGTGACCGCCCCCATGGCGGTGCGCACAAAGGTTCGCTGCAGTCTCTCTTTCATGGGGCCGCCTCCAGGGTGTAGCCCACCCCCCGCCGGGCCTTCAGGATCACCCGGGACTCCAGGGCCGCCAGCCGCTTGCGCAGGCCGGAAATGCAGACCCAGACCGCCCCCAGCTCCACCTCGGCATCATACCCCCAGACCTTTTCCAGCAGGTGTTCCGTGGAGAGATAGACCCCCTGGTTGTGGAGAAAGACCTCCATCATACGGTACTCCATCCTGGGCAGCCCAACGGAGCGGTCTCCGCAGGACAGCCGATAGGTACCCAGATCCAGAGCCAGGTCCCCAACGGAAAGAACGGTGGGGGTATAGTCCTCCCGCCGCCGGAGCATGGCCCGGATCCGGGCCAGCAGTTCCCCGGTGGCAAAGGGCTTGACCAGGTAGTCATCGGCCCCCAGGTCCAGGCCCCGGATGCGGTCCTCCACCTCTCCTTTTGCGGTGAGCAGGAGGATGGGCGTCCGGTCCCCCTCCCGGCGGAGGGTCTCCAGAACGGACAGGCCGTCCAACCCGGGCAGCATGATATCCAGAAGGATGCCGTCGTAGTCCCCCATCCGGGCATAGGCCAGGGCCTCTTCCCCATCGGCCACGCAGTCCACCAGATAATTGTGATAGGTCAGGATGTCGGTCACTGCTTCGGCCAGAGCGGCCTCATCCTCAGCATACAGCAGTTTCATAGGGCTTCCCCCATTTTCTAACACAGGATGGGTGAGATTATACCGGAAAATGCTTGCCAGGAC
>JAFXCU010000049.1 GCA_017521345.1 Ruminiclostridium sp.
CAAGTATGACAACTTCGACATGATGGCTGACAACGGCAGCTCCTTCCCCGGCATCTTCAACGAGTGCGGCGATGACCTGAACGCTTTCCTGGACATCGACCACTCCAAGCTGTCCAACTGGGCCAACGTCAAGATGAGCCCCTCCGTCTACAAGGAGAAGCTGGTCCCCTACCGTGGCACCACCGTCGTCTTCGCTTACGATTCCGCCAAGCTGCCCGATCCTCCTCAGACTTGGGATGAGCTGACCGAGTGGATCAAGGCTAACCCCGGCCGCTTCACCTACAACGATCCCGACACCGGCGGAGCCGGCGGCGCTTTCCTGACCTGCTCTCTGTACCGTCTGATCGGCGATCCCGAGTGCTTCACCAACCCCACCGATCCCAAGTGGGTCGAGTCCGTTGACGCCGGCTTCGAGTGGCTGGCTGAGATCCATCCCTACACCTACAAGTCCGGCGGCTCCATCGTTTACCCCGTCAAGAACCAGGGCTCCCTGGATCTGCTGGCTTCCGGCGAAGTCTACCTGATCCCCGCCTGGGCTGACAACGTTCTGAAGGGCCTGTCCGAGAAGACTCTGCCCGAGACCGTCAAGATGTACCAGATGACCGACCTGTCCCTGTCCGGCACCGACGTTGACATCGCTATCTGCGCCAACACCCCCTACGCTGACGCTTGCTACGACTTCATCAACTTCGTCATCTCCGCTGAGGGCCAGAAGAAGCTGGTCGAGTTCATGAAGGCCGTTCCCGTCATCGATGCTTCCACCATGGAGCAGACCCCCGATGTCGTCGCCGTCACTGAGCTGAACCCCGCTGCTTTCAACATCCTGTCCACCGGCAACAACGACAAGGAATACAAGACCCGCTGGCTGAACGAGATCGCTGTTCTGACCACCGAAGTTCCCCCCGCATACTAAGATCAGACCCCGATCTTAAGTAGCTTTACTTAACGCAAATATCTGCCGGGGCTCCGGCCCCGGCAGATATCCACCAAGCCACATCAAATGTAACCGGAGGGAGAGTTCCCATGCTGCAATCTAAGACTAACTGGAAAAGAAATCTGTTTATCATCGGTGCCCTGATCCCTCCCCTGCTGGTGTCCCTGGGTATGGTCATCTACCCCATCATCCAGACTGTGATCCAGAGCTTCCAGGATCCCGAGACCAAGGCCTGGACCTTTGCGAACTATGTGTATCTGTTCACTGAGAAGGTGCCCAAGGCTGCCATTTGGTATACCTTCGAGAACGCTGTGCTGACCGTGTTCCTCTCTGTCAGCATCTCTTATCTGCTGGCGCTGTATATGCGCTTCAGCGATTCCAAGATCTCCAAGCTGGTCGGCAACCTCTATCTGCTGCCCCGCTTCATCCCCAGCCTGGTGGCTGTCTACGCCATGTGCACCATCGTCAAGGACTCCGGTCTGATCTACAGACTGTCCCTGCTCCTGCCCGAGACCAGCAAGCTCCACGGCTTCAAGCCTGGCATGCTGTATAACATGAAGGGTATCCAGTTCATGAACCTGTGGTTCAACATCCCCTTCGCAACCATGATCATCGTCGCGGCTCTGTCCGGCATCCCCGAGTCCATCATCGAGAGCGCCCGCGATATCGGCGCCGGCAAGCTGCGTGTATTTTTCCAGTTCATCCTGCCCCTTTCCTACAAGGATGTTCTGATCGCCGTGACCTTCGTGTTCATGTCCAACATCAGCTCCTTCACCACCCCCTACATCATCGGCCCGAACCATCCTCAGTTCCTGGGTGTCTACCTGCGTAAGCTGTTCTCCAACATGGAGTACGAGCTGGCTGCTGCTGTGTCCGTGGTCATCTTCCTGTTCTCCTCCGCTTCCGCCTTCGTGTACCTGTACACCAACATGAAGGAGCAGGCCTGGGAGTCCAGAGGCTGATATCGCTTCAAAAAAGCTCTGCCGTACCGGCAGAGCTTTTTTGCATATGATCACGGTCAGTATTTCCTCCGGCGCCGCAGCGCCATGGCTCCCCTGCGTAAGGGGAGCTGTCAGAGACCGGAGGTCTCTGACTGAGGGGTCGCCAGACCATCGCCCATGCAAACAGAAACACCGTGCTCATAAGAGCACGGTGTTCTATTTATCGGATATGGATGGCGGTCCAGCGCTCGACCATCATCTGGCGGTGCCGTTCGTCCATGGCATCGGCCACTTCCGACAGGAGCTCGGCCCATTCGGCGGCGGTCCTGCGGCCCTGGACCCGGGTCATGATATAGGGACACTGATCAAGACGCTGTCCTTCGAAGTTCCGGGCGAAGGGCTTGATCACGCCAAGGGCAAGGGCATAGGGAGCCATCTGGAAGAAATAGTCCGGATCGTAGCGCTGGATCCGCTCCAGCTCGTCCTTCTTCACGCTCTTCAGGTACCGCCGCAGACCCAGGATCAGACAGGCGTCGTGCCGTGCCATGTCGGTACGGCGGCCGCCGTAGGCGGCGAAGTAGCCCAGGAGCAGCTGACCGACGGCGCTTCCCAGAGGGATCCATACCTGCCCGGAGATCAGTCCCAGGACGATCCAGATCAGGACGCACAC
>JAFXCU010000050.1 GCA_017521345.1 Ruminiclostridium sp.
GAGGGGCTGGATCAGGCCGGCCTAGAGTCCCTGCTGGAAACAGCGGGCTTCAACCTCCAGGCAGTTTCCATCTATGAGTCTGCTGACAGCACTGTGGTCCGGGAGGGCGCTGACACCCTCCGCATCCAGCAGGACGGCACGGTCATCTACCATGGCTCCGAGAGCGGTGAGGCTCGGTATCAGGCCCGTTCCTCCTGGGAGGGGGATCTGCGGGCCCAGGCCGAAGGGCTGCTGGACCAGCTGGTGGGCCAGAGTTCTGGTACAGCCTGGTTCTTTTGCCAGGGTGCAGAGGAGCAGGCCGACGGCCGAGTGGTCCTGACCTACTGCTATCAGCTGGATGGTGCCTGCGTGAGCCTGAAGGAAAATGGCTGGGCTGCTCAGTTTATCTTCCAAGGGGAGGACCTGCTCTCCTTTGAGCTGACCTTCCGGTGCTATGAAGCCACCGAAACGCCCTGTGCCGTTCCTCCTGAGCGGCAGGCCGCTGCAGCGGCGGAAGCCCAGGGCTCCGGCGGGAAAGAACTGCAGCTGTGCCAGAGGGACGATGGCAGCGGCCAGACCCGGGCCCTCTGGACGGCCCGGGAGACCAGATAAGGAGGGGAGACCATGGAACGGGCAAAGCTGAAATTCACGGTCATCATCCTCCTGGCTGTGCTCAATGTGATTCTGCTGGGGCTGGTCATCACCCAGAGAAACCAGGCCCAGGTCTATGAGGAGGCCGGCCGGACCCAGGCTCTGGAGTACTTGGCCCAAAACGGCATTTCCGCCCAGGAGGAGACCATCCCCTGGGAGAGCTCCCTGGCGGATTCCCGAGGGGACCCTGCCCGGCAGGAGCTGATCTCCGACCTGGCGGAGACCGACACCTGGGAGATCCAGGCCATGCGCCAGCCGGAGACCCTGCTGGTGGACTTTGTGGCCGGGCTGTCTGAGCTGGGGGTCAAATGTACCCGGATCGCCTCCGTTACAGAAGGCTATGTTCACGTGGTGCGGGAGGACCGGACCATTTTTACCCCGGTGTGGACCATTGTTACCGACAACGGCAGCTACCGGTTGGACTGTGCCTCAGGCGCACTGAAAAAGTACTGAACAAAAAAATCCCTGTGTACCAATCGGTACACAGGGATTTTTTATTGCTGTGTCAGGAAAGGGGAGAGCGATTAAGCCTCTTCCATTGCCTTTGCGTCTTCGATTGCCTTGTCGCGGGCTGCGGGAGGTGCCTCCTCGTAGCGGACGAACTCGAAGGTGAAGGAACCACGGCTCTGGGTGATGGAGCGCAGGTCGATGGCGTAAGAGGTCATCTCAGCCATGGGAACTTCAGCTTCCAGGATCTGCTCGCCGTCGCCGGTGGGGTTCATGCCCATAACGCGGCCGCGGCGCTTGTTCAGGTCGCCCATGACGTCGCCCAGGTAGCTGTCGGGAATGGTGACCTTCAGAGAACCGATGGGCTCCAGGATGGTGGGGTTGGCGTTTGCGATGCCTTCCTTGTAAGCCAGCTGAGCAGCGGTACGGAATGCCATTTCGTTGGAGTCAACGGGGTGATAGGAGCCGTCGAACAGGGTTGCCTTCAGGCCGACCAGGGGATAGCCAGCCAGGACGCCCTTGTTGGCTGCGTCGCGGATGCCCTTCTCAACTGCGGGGAAGAAGTTCTTGGGAACGGAGCCGCCGAAGACCTCTTCGCAGAAGACCACATCGTCGGTCTCGTACTGGGGCTCGAAGCGGATCTTAACGTCGCCGAACTGGCCGGAGCCGCCGGTCTGCTTCTTGTGACGGCCGTGTGCTTCCACCTTCTTCTTGATGGTTTCACGGTAGGGGACACGGTAAGCGCTCAGCTCAGCCTCAACGCCGAAGCGGGACTTCAGGCGGGAGACCAGAACGTCCAGCTGCATGTCGCCGGCGCCGGACAGAACCACCTGACGGGTCTCTGCGTTGTTGACCACGGTGAAGGAGGGATCTTCCTCGTTCATACGAGCCAGACCTGCTGCGACCTTGTCGTCCTGGCCGCGGGTCTTGGGAGCGATAGCCTTGGAGTAGCAGGGAGCTGCGAAGGGGATGCCCTTCAGAGCAACGACCTTACGGGAGTCGCACAGGGTGTCGCCGGTCTTGACCTTGTCCATCTTGCCGATGGCGCCGATGTCGCCGCAGGTCAGTTCCTTGACTTCCTCTGCCTTCTTACCGGTCATCTTGTACAGACGGCCCAGCTTCTCGGTGTCACCGGTACGGGCGTTGACCAGAGCCAGGTCGGAGGTGATGACGCCGGACAGGACCTTGATCATGGAGTACTTGCCGTACTGGTCGGAGATGGTCTTGAAGACGAATGCGGTGGGCACGCCGCCGGGGGAGACGACGAACTCTTCGGTGGTCTCACCGTCTGCCAGGGTAGCCTTGTGGAAGTTGCCTTCCATGGGGTTGGGCAGCAGGTCGACGATATAGTCCATCAGCATCAGGGAACCGATGCAGTTGACAGCGGAGCCGAACAGGACGGGGAACATGGACAGATCACGGACGCCCTGACGCAGGCCGTTGATCATTTCGGGGTAGGTGAAGTCCTCGCCGCCGAAGTACTTGTCCATCATTTCCTCGGAGGTCTCAGCCACAGCTTCCTTCAGAGCCTCGTTGAACTCAGCAACGACGGATTCCTTCTCGGGGGGGATGGTGACCTCAACACGCTTGTAGTTCTGCAGCTCGTAAGCACGCTTGTTCAGGGGGTCAATCAGGCCGGTGGTCACCTTGCCTGCGTCCCACATGGGAACCACGATGGGAGCGATCTTGTTGCCATAGCGCTCACGCAGAGCGTTGAAGGTAGCGTTGTAGTCGCTGTTGTCTTCGTCGACCTTGGAGATATAGACGAAGCGGGGCATGTTGCGTTCTTCGCAGTACTTCCAGACCTTCTCGAAGCCAACGGAGATGCCGTCCTTAGCGGACATGACGATGATGGCAGCGTCGGAAGCACGCAGAGCTTCCATGACCTCGCCGGAGAAGTCGAATGCACCGGGGGTGTCCAGGAGGTTGATCTTGCAGCCCTTGTACTCGATGGGAGCAACAGCGGTGGAGATGGAGATCTGGCGGCGGATCTCTTCTGCGTCGTAGTCGCAGACGGTGTTGCCGTCGACGCTCTTACCCATACGGTTGATAGCGCCGGTCATGAACAGCAGGCTCTCAGCCAGAGCGGTCTTACCGCTGCCGCTGTGACCCAGCAGACAAACGTTACGGATGTTTTGCACGGAATAACTCATAACAATGTTCTCTCCTTATTTACAAATTGGGGCGGGACATCATTCCCGTCCGCAAACGGGGACATTATCACCATTAGATAGAGTATACAACAAGACTGGAAAGCTGACAACACATAAAATGAAAAATTTACAAAAAAACCAGTAAAAAAGATTGCAGAGATGGGCATTCCGTGGTTGTCAGGGCAGGAGGCTCTCCTCCACGAAGCCGTCCATGCAGTAGATGCGGAAGAGGAAGCTGTCACCGCTGTCCATGTCATAGCCGGTGAAGGTCCAAAAGCTTCCGTCCTCAGAAAGGAGTCCGGGGGACAGGTCCAGGGAGACCCCCAGGTCGATCAGGTAGGCCACCAGAAGGTCGTAGGCCTCCTTTTCGGTCATAGCCTCGACCTTGGATTCCTGGGTCTCGGATTCGGCCCGGCTCTCCTCGGGAGCGGCCGCTTCCCCTTCTGCGGGAGCGGCATCCGCGGCGATGTCTGCTGACGTTGGTGCCTCTGCAGCTCCGGCACTTTCTGTATCGGAACCGCCGAAGGGAGACATCTGGGGTGTCAGGGCCACCACCATGAGGACGACAGCGGCAGCGGCACAGGCGATGACCGACCAGGGGCGTTTTCTCTTTTTTGCGGGCTGGACGGAAGGGACTTCTAATTGGGTCATCACCGAGGCGGTAAAGTCTTGAGGCGGGTCAAAGGAAAGCTCTTTCAGCCGTTCATGGAGGGTAGTCAGGTCCCGGTCCAGCTTTTGGCAGTCAGGACAACTGGTCAGATGCGCCTCCAACAGGAGGGCCTCTTCCTCGGTCAGATATCCGTCTAGACGGGCATGGATGAGTTCTTCACAGCGTTCACAGGAAATCACGGTGCTATCCCTCCTTTCTCTTTATTAGACGGGGCAGCATCCGGAAGGTTCTCTTCCGTCAGGAGCTTCTCCCGGAGGGCACGGCGGGCCCGGGCCAATCTGGATTTTACGGTGCCAAGCTCCAGGTCCAGGACCTGGGCGATCTCCTTGTAGTCCAAACCATCCATCTCCCGGAGGACCAGAATGATCCGGTGCTGCTCTGGCAGCTCTGCCAGGGCCTTTCGCAGGATGGCCTGCTCCTCACGCTGAAGAACGATCTCCTCAGGAGAGGGGGCCGTGTCCCGAAGAGGAGACAGGTCGGGGTCGTCCAGGGACAGGTCCCCCTGCCGCTTTTTCTCCCGCCGATAGTGGTCAGTGCAGGCGTTGAGGGTCATCCGGTACAGCCAGGTGGACAAGCCGGACTCCCCGCGGAACTGGGGCAGGGCCTTCCAGGCCTTGAGAAAGACCGTCTGGGCGATCTCTTCTGCGTCGTGGTGGCGGCCGGTGTAGCCCAGAGCCAGGTTGTAGACCTTGGGACTGTGGAGATGGATGAGGGACTCGAATGCGCTCAGGTCTCCTGCCTGGGCCTGTTTCAGAAGGAGGCGGTCATCGGTCATGGTCGTCGTCCTTCAGTTCCCGCTTGATGCCTGCCGTCACCCGGTAGACATCCTCCAGGGTGGTGATCTTGGAGATCTCACTCTTCCAGTAGTTGGCGTGGGGGACCCCCTTCAGATACCAGGCGTAATGCTTCCGGGCCTCCAGGCAGGCGATCTTCTCGCTCTTGTACTTGGCGGCCATTTCAAACTGTTTCACCGCCACATCGCACCGCTCTGCCAGCGGGGGCAGAGGGGGGATGGGCTGGCCGGCGATGGCGGCCTTGGCCTGCTGGAAGATCCAGGGGTTGCCAAAAACGCCCCGGGCGATCATCACGCCGTCAGCCCCGGTGTACTTGAGAATATGGGCGGCGTCCTTGCCGGAGAACACGTCACCATTGGCGATGACCGGAATGGACAGGGCCTGTTTCATCTCTCGGATGTAGTCCCAGTTGGCGGTGCCCGAGTACATCTGGACCTTGGTGCGGCCGTGGAGGGTGATGGCGGCCACGCCCAGGCTCTCCAGCATCTTGGCCAGCTCCAGGCAGACGATGTTGCCCTTGTCCCAGCCCAGGCGCATTTTCACCGTGACCGGCTTGCCGCCGGCTCCCTTGATGGTGGCTTCGGCCACCCGGCAGGCCTTGTCCAGATCCTTCAGCAGGCCGGAGCCGTCTCCGTTGTTGGCCACCTTGGGCACAGGGCAGCCCATGTTGATGTCCAGAATGTCCGCCCCGGAGACCTTCATGGCGATCTCGGCGGCCTCCTGCATGCACACGGGGTCGCTGCCGAAGAGCTGGACCCCGGCAGGGTGTTCCCCTTCCTCCAGCCGGAGAAGGGGGAGAGATTTTTTATCCTGATAGCACAGGGCCTTGGCGCTGACCATCTCTGTGATGGTGTAACCGGCGCCCAGCTCCCGGCATATGCTTCGGAAGGCGATGTCCGTTACCCCGGCCATGGGGGCCAGGACCAGGGGGGAGTCGATGTGTACAGAACCGATCTGCACAGGGATCACCTCGCTTTCTTTCGTCTTAATGCCTAATCATACCATAGAATGCACAATTCTGACAAGGTTTCCACAGCGGGATTTCTGATTGCAAACGGCGGGAAATATGGTATGATACACATGACGTAATCTGTTGAAAAAGGAGGGTTTTTGTGGCGAAAAAATGGAAAAATAAACCAAAAGGCATGTTTCGCGAGGTTTATGCTGAGATGATCTTCAGCGCAGAAAGCATGCGCATCAACGCCCGGGCCCTCTTCTTTGCCCTGGGTGTGGGCATGGTGGTCGGTGTCGTGGGCGGAGCCTTTGCCCGGCTGCTGGCTCTGTCCGACGTGTTCCGCAATGAGGTCTATTGGAGCATTTTCCTGCTGCCCCTGGTGGGTCTTCTCATCGTGTGGCTCTATAAAAAGGGCGGCATCAAAACGGCAGGCGGCACGGATATCGTCATCCAGGCCGCCCGTGGGGAGCAGCCGGTCTCCCGACTTCTGGCCCCCGTCATCTTTGTCTCCACTCTCCTGACCCATTTCTTCGGCGGCTCTGCCGGCCGAGAGGGCGCAGCCCTCCAGTTGGGTGGTTCTCTGGCAGAGGTGGTGCGCCATATCTTCCGCCTGGGAGATGAGTTCGAGGACCTGGCCGTTATGTGCGGCATGAGTGCCGGCTTCTCTGCTGTTTTCGGAAACCAGATTTCCGCCGTGATCTTCGCCCTGGAGATATCCTGTGTGGGTATGCTCCCCATGGGTGCCTTCCTGCCCTGCGTGGTCTCCTCCATTGTGGCAGGTGAGGTGGCCCAGCTGATGGGCGGCCACGCTGTGGTCTTCACCCTGGCCTCCTCGCCGGAAGATATCTTTTTCTACACCAGAGTCCTGCTGCTGGCCGTTGCGTCCGGTCTGCTGAGTATCCTGGTGTGCTATGCTTTCTCTGGGTTCCGCCAGTTCTTTGAACGGTTCTTCCCCAACCCCTACCTGCGGGTGGTGGTGGGCGGCTGTGTGGTCATTGGACTCACTCTTCTATTGGACACCCGGTATTACCTGGGCAGCGGTCAGGCTCTCATTGACCAGTCCATCGGCCAGGGCCGGGCCCTTCCCTGGGACTTTGCCCTAAAGATCCTTCTGACGGCCATCACCCTGGGGGCGGGCTTCAAGGGCGGCGAGATCGTCCCTGCCTTTGCCATCGGGGCCTCCTTCGGCTGTGTCCTGGGCCCCCTGCTGGGTCTGGACCCGTCCTACGCTGCCGCTATTGGCATGGTGGCTGTGTTCTGCGGTGTTACCAACTGTCCTCTGACCTCCCTGGTCCTGGGCTTTGAGGTCTTTTCCTTCTGCAACCCCGGGGGATTTCTGGTGGCAGTGGCTGCCAGCTTCCTGGTGTCCGGCTACAGTGGCCTGTACTCCAAGCAGAAGTTCGCCTTCTCCAAGGTGGCCGACTCCACCGGCACCGTGGCAGATGAAGAGAATATCAATTATAAATGAAGAAAAGACTCCCTCGAAAGAGGGAGTTTTTCTTTGCCTATTGACAAATATACTACCTTGCATTACAATATACTAAGATAACTTGCATTGCAAGGTAGTGAGAAGGTGAGACCATGATCCCATCCCAAATGCTCAAAGGGATTCTGCAAGGCAGTATCCTAGCTATCATTGGCCAAAAAGAGACCTATGGCTATGAGATCTCCCAGGCCCTGTCCCGATACGGCTTCGGCACCATTTCCGAGGGCACCATTTATCCTCTCTTGCTTAGACTGGAAAAAGGGGGGCTCATCGTGGCCCGGTTTCTGGACACCGGGTCCGGCCCCAAACGAAAATACTACACCCTGACCCCGGCGGGGCAGGAGGAATTGACACAGTTTCAGATCAGCTATCGGGAGATGACCGCCGCGGTGGACAGTCTCCCCGGGTTTGGAAAGGAGGAGAGCTATGAAGAGCGAGACCAAGCGGCTCCTGAAGGAGAACAATGAGAGAGAAAAACTTCTGAGCAAGGAAAGTCAGAAGGCCATGACCGATATCGTGGTCTACCTCCGGGGCTGTGACCTGAGTCAGTACCACCAGGAGGAGGTCCGCCGGGACATCCAGGAGATGGTCCTGGAGGCCGAGGGCCGGGGAGAGGATATGATGACCGTCATTGGAGAGGATTACAAGACCTTCTGCGATGAGATCGTATCAGCCTTCCCGCCCCGGAGCAAAAAGGAAAAGGTTTTGGAGCAGCTGGACATTCTCCTGTCTGCCCTGGGGATCCTTCTGGTCATCTGGCTGGCGAAGTCTCTGGTGATCGGCCTGGCCGCAGGGGAGAAGGTGTGGTATCTGTCTCTAACGGCGGGAAGTCTGATCTCCTGGGCAGTCATCCTTGTTGTGGCTGAGGCTCTGGTTTGGTGGGTGACCCGCACCGCCTTTGACCAGCCCAAGGAAGAGAGCAAGGGAAAGTCCTTTGTGAAGGTCTGGGTCATTGCCTTTCTGGTGCTTTCCGCTATCTTCCTGCCCAGTGTGTTCCTCACCAGTCCGGCAGTGGAGATCTGTCTGCCTATCGCCGTGTTTCTTGCCATTCTTCCCTTTGGGATCCTTTGGGTTTTAGGAAGAAAATTTAAACAATAAAAAATTCCAGGACCGTTTGGTCCTGGAATTTTTGTTGTCAGGGATGTTCCGCAAAGTAATCTCTGGTCTGCTGGGCGTTCCGGAAGACCTCTTCCTTCAGGGCATCGAAGGAGGGAAACTTCTTTTCGGGCCGCAGGTATTTGTAGAACTCCATCTGGATCTTCTGGCCGTACAGGTCGCCGTTGAAGTCCAGGATAAAGCCCTCGATGGTCAGGTGGTTGCCGTCGTCTACGGTGGGGCGGGTGCCTACGTTGGTGACAGCCATGTGGGTCTCACCGTTTTCCAACAGTACCTTGGTGGCGTACACACCCTTGGCGGGGGGAAGCACATACTCCTGCAGCTTCAGGTTCACGGTGGGGAAGCCCAGGGTGGTGCCCAGCTTCTTGCCGTGGGAGACCCGGTCGCTGAGGGTATAGGGGTGGCCCAGGAACAGGTTGGCCCGCTCGATCTCACCGGCGGAGATCAGCTCCCGGATATAGGTGGAGGAGACGGTGATCTCGTCCTGTTCCACCTTGGGGATGATGTCGCAGCCAATGCCCAGCTCGGCGCAGGTCTCTTTCAGCAGCTGGGGGTTGCCCTCGCCCTTGTAGCCGAAGTGGTAGTCGTGACCGGCCACCAGATGGACGGCACCCCAGTCTCGGATGAGGGTCTCCTCCAGGAACTTTCGCCAGTGCTGCTGACGGAACTCCGGGGTGAACTCCTGGACGATGACATCCTCGATGCCGTAATACTTCCGCATCAGGTCCCCGCGGTCCTCGGGGGAGGTGATGAGGGGCAGAGGCTTGCCGGTGATGACGGTCTGAGGATGGGGATCAAAGGTGTAGGCGGAGGGAACTGCGCCGATCTCTTTGGCGACCTGGGTGGTGCGGCGCATGAGGGCGGCGTGGCCGTTGTGGACGCCGTCAAAAAAGCCCAGGGCGATGACTCGTTTTCTTTCGTTCAAGAGGGATGCTCCTTCCTTCCATATTGCGATGGAAAAGAAGTGGGAGGCGGGGTGGCCTCACACCTCGAAAAAGCTTTTGATGGTGGTCAGACAGCCGTCTTTTACCTCGCTCAGGGCGAGGAACTCCTGCTCCCGGCTGTGGACCCGGTAGATGCCCTCGGGGGCATCGGTGTGAACGGCATTGCCGTTACGGACCTTCTTTTCGGCCGCGGCGCTCTCCAGCTGGAGGACGGGATGCCGGTAGAAGTAGGACTCCACGGGCAGCAGCTTATCGGCCGGGTTCTCCATGGCGTTCAGGTCCTCCAGGGTGACGGCGTCTGCCAGGGTAAACCCGGCGGACTTGGTCCGGCGGAGGGAGGACAGGGTGCCGCCGCAGCCCAGGACCTGGCCGATGTCGTGGCAGAGGGTGCGCACATAGGTCCCCTTGGAGCACAGCACCCGGAGGGTGAAGTCTGTGGGAGAGGTCTGGTCCAGAAGCTCCAGCTCGTAGATGGTGATGGGGCGGGGCTTGCGCTCCACCTCTTCCCCTCGGCGGGCCAGCTCGTAGAGCTTCTTGCCGTCCTTTTTCAGGGCGGAGTACATGGGAGGGATCTGCTGGATGTCACCCCGGAACTGGTCCAGGACGGCCTCCACCTGTTCTCTGCTCACAGAGACCGGGCGGGTCTCCAGGGTGTTGCCGGTGACGTCCTGGGTGTCGGTGATCTGGCCCAGGCGGAGACCGGCGATATATTCCTTCTCCCGTTCGGCGGCGAACTCCACAGCGCGGGTGGCCCGGCCCACGAAGACAGGCAGCACGCCTGTGGCCATGGGGTCCAGGGTCCCGGCGTGGCCGATGCGCCGCTCCCGGAGGATGCCCCGGAGCTTGGCCACCACGTCGTGGCTGGTCCAGTCCTGGGGCTTGTCGATAACGATGATGCCGTTAGCCATGCTGCACCTTCTTAATGGCCTCCATCATGGCGGCCTTGGCCTCCTTGGGGGTGCCGGGGATGGTGCATCCGGCAGCGGCAGCGTGTCCGCCGCCTCCGAAGTGGGCACAGACGGCAGAGGCGTTCAGGGTCTTGCCGTCGGTGCGCAGAGAGATCTTGCACTCTTCGGGCTTCAGCTGCCGGACGGTGACGGCGTTGTCCACACCTTCCAGAAGACCAATGAAGGAGGAGATGTCCTCCAGGTCCTCCTCAGTGGCCTGGATGTCCCGAATAAGGTCCAGAGTCACATAGGCAAAGACCAGCTTGCCCTCCTGTTCCAGGTCCATTTCCTGGATGAGACGGCTTTCGATCTGCATCCGCTTCAGGGACTTCACCCGGAAGTGGCGCTTGTTCACCCACTGGGCGTCGAAGCCGGTCTCCATCAGGTCGGCAGCGATCCGATGGGTCTCGGGGGTGGTGTTGGAGTAGACAAAGCAGCCGGTGTCCGTGGCGATGGCCATGTACAGGAGGAGGGCGATGGGGGCGGTGATCTCCACACCCATCTCCACAAAGATCTTGTACAGCACCTCGCCGCAGGCGGCGGCGTTGGGGTCCACGCAGGTCTCCTTGGCATAGCTCTCGTTGGAGCCGTGGTGATCGATGCACAGATCGATTCGGTCCTGTAAGAACTTGGCGCTGTCGGGAAGCATGCCCGTGGCGGCGGTGTCCACCGCCACCACAGCGTCATACTGAAAATCTGCGGGGGCCAGGACCCCTTCAAAGTAGGGGTCGAAAAGGCCGTGGGCGTCCTCGTTGGGCAGGACCCAGGCGGTCTTGCCCAGCTGGCGCAGGGCCAGGCACAGGGCGGCGCCGCAGCCGATGGTGTCGCCGTCGGGCCGCCGGTGGGTGAGGATGAGGACGTTGTCCAGGCTCAGGAGGGTGCGGGCGGTGTCAGAAATGGTCATTCTGCCCCGCCGCCTTCCTTGCGTTCGATGTCGTTGAGGAGCTTGAGGATGTGGGTGCCCCGGTCGATGGAGTCATCGGCCTGGAAGACCAGCTCGGGGGTATAGCGCAGGGAGAGGGCACGGCCCACCTCCCGGCGCAGATAACCGCCGGCGGACTTGAGGCCCTTGACGACCTCCTTCACATCGCTCTTGTCCAGAACGCTCACATATACTTTTGCATAGCGCAGGTCGGGGGTGGTGTCCACACGGGTGATGGTCACCAGGCCGTGGACCCGGGGGTCCTTGACGGTGCGCAGCAGGGAGGCCAGCTCACGCTGGATCTCCTCGTTGATTCGTCCAATGCGGTTGGATGCCATAGTATTACCTCTTCAGTCGTGTTCTGTTGGGGTAGGAAATTAGACCTGGATCTGCTCCATGATGAAGGCTTCGATGACGTCGCCCGGCTTGATATCCTGGTGCTTCTCGAAGGTGATGCCGCACTCGTAGCCGGAGGCCACTTCCTTGACGGAATCCTTGAAGCGCTGCAGGGTGGAGATGGTGCCATCGTAGATGATGATGCCGTCGCGGACCAGACGGAGCTGTGCGCCGCGCTGCATCTTGCCTTCGGTGACGTAGCAGCCGGCGACCATGCCGACGCCGGTGATGCGGAAGACCTCGCGGACCTCGGCAGAGCCCAGTTCCACTTCCTTGAACTTGGGAGCCAGCATGCCCTTCATGGCGGCTTCGATCTCGTTGATGGCATCGTAGATGACGCGGTACATTCTCATGTCCACCTTCATGCGGGCGGCGGAGTCCTTGGCGTTGGCGTCGGGACGGACGTTGAAGCCAACGATGATGGCGCCGGAGGTGGCAGCCAGGGTGACGTCGGACTCGTTGATGGCGCCGACGGCACAGTGGATGACACGGACAGCCACTTCCTCGTTGGTGATCTTCTCCAGGGAGGCCTTGACGGCTTCGGCAGAGCCCTGGACGTCGGCC
>JAFXCU010000051.1 GCA_017521345.1 Ruminiclostridium sp.
CCTACGAGTTCCCCGGCGACGATCTGCCCGTCGTCAAGGGTTCCGCTCTGCTGGCTCTGACCTGCGAGGACAACGACCCCTCCAACCCCGACTATGCTTGCATCAAGGAGCTGATGGACGCAGTCGACGAGTACATCCCCACTCCCGACCGTAAGGCTGACATGGCATTCCTGATGCCCGTCGAGGACGTCTTCACCATCACCGGTCGTGGCACCGTTGCTACCGGCCGTGTTGAGCGTGGCCAGCTGAACCTGGGCGACAAGGTCGAGATCGTCGGCCTGCAGGAAGAGTCCCGCGAGACCACCGTTACCGGTATCGAAATGTTCCGTAAGCTGCTGGACTATGCAGAGGCAGGCGACAACGTCGGCACCCTGCTGCGCGGCGTTGACAAGAAGGAAATCGAGCGCGGCCAGGTTCTGGCTAAGCCCGGCTCCATCAAGCCCCTGACCAAGTTCTCCGGCCAGGTTTACGTCCTGTCCAAGGACGAAGGCGGCCGTCACACCCCCTTCTTCAACAACTATCGTCCTCAGTTCTACTTCCGTACCACTGACGTTACCGGCGTCATCACCCTGCCCGAAGGCGTTGAGATGTGCATGCCCGGCGACAACGTTGTCATGAACGTCGAGCTGATCACCCCCATCGCTATCGAGCCCGGCCTGCGTTTCGCTATCCGTGAGGGCGGCCGTACCGTCGGTTCCGGTGTTGTCACCGAGATCGTTGAGTAATTTTATTACTTGATTCTCACAGGAAGGGCAAAGCCTCGGCTTTGCCCTTCTTTTTTTCGTAGAGGAGTAGACAGATATGTCCACCAACATTGATACCGAAGCTCTGGGGGAGAGCATCTCCGAGAGCTGGCAGGCCCTGATCAAAAGCGGCTGGGAGGGGGCTGCCAAGACCATCTTCTTTACCCTGCTGCTGCTGATCCTCTGCCTGATCGTCAAAAAGATCGTTCTGAAACTGGTGGACCGAGCCCTGGCACGCAGTAAGATCGAACCCAGCTTCCACCGATTCATCCATTCTGCCGCCAATATCCTGCTGTGGTTCATCACCCTGACTGTGGTGGCCGAGTCTGTGGGCATTGATGCCACCTCTCTGCTGGCTCTGGTGAGCATTGCCGGCTTGGCGGTCTCCCTGTCCGTCCAGGACACCTTGGCCAACCTGGCCGGTGGACTCTCTATTTTAGCTACCCATCCCTTCAAAGTAGGGGACTACGTGGTCATCGGCTCCGCCCAGGGCTATGTCCGGGAGATCGGCATGGTCCACACCAAGCTCACAACCTTTGACCGACAGGTCATCATCCTGCCCAACAGTGTGGTGGCAGACGCTGAGGTGGACAACCACTCCACCGAGGCCGTCCGACGGGTCTCACGGACTATCACCGCCTCCTACGATGACCCGGTGGAGAAGGTGAAGGAGGTCCTCATCCGGGAGTTCTCCGCCCACCCTGCTGTTCTGGCGGACCCTGCCCCCTATGTGCGGGTGTCTGATTTTGGGGACAGCGCCATCGAGTACACCATCCGCCTGTGGTGCAAAAATGAGGACTACTGGACAGTCTACGATGATGTGATGGATATGGTCAAAACTGCCTTTGACAGAGAAAATATTTCGATCCCTTATCCGCAAATGGAAGTGCGGATCAAGGAATAAAGAAAGAACAGAACCGACTTCGAATCGGTTCTGTTCTTTCTTTATTCATGAAGTAGTGCACAGTTGTGCACCATGAAGGGTTCCACTATGTGGAACATGAAGCGTCGGCCTGTCTGCCGCCATGAAGCATTTCTTCATTGCGAAGCACTTCATGGGCGAAGCCCACTTCATTTGCCGAACGGCAAACTTCATTTCGCTGTCGGATAGGACAGCGACTGGGTAAACCCATCTCCCTGATTGCAGAACACCTCCCCGCCGATGACTGTTTTTTTGTACACCAGGATACTGGCCCAGATATTTTCCTGGAGACCGGGATAGTTCTTGATCTGATAGGTATAGCGTTTCACGGTTTTCCCGGCGTACTCCTCCAGGTGGAATCCCTGGTTGACCTGGAGGTCCAGGTAGTCTTTGTAGTCCTCGCCAAAGGACTCGGGTAGAAGAATCTCTTCCACAGCGGCAGGTTCCCCGCCGGTGATCCACCCGTACCCCTCCAGGTAGGCCACCCGGTCAGCGTTGGTCCGGATGCCGGTGGGGTCGGGCCGGATCTCGGTCTGGATGACAGCCGAGGCGGCCTGGATGTCCCGGGACAGATCAAGCCCTGCTCCGAACAGGCCCAGGGTCAGAACGAACAGGAACAGGGCCGCCGTCAGTCTGCGCCGCCGGACCTTTTTGGTGATGATGAACATAGAGACAGCTCCTCTCATGCCGCGGACAGGCCCCGGCGGGATTTCTTCTCCACAGGGTATGTCCATGGGAGGGAAAATATGATACAATAACAAATCGAGAACTGACGAACCCAGGAGGAAAAAGGATGGAACGACTGGACAAGATCCTGGCGGCCACTGGCAAGTGGTCCCGGAAGGAGGCCAAGGCCCTCATCAAGGCTGGCCGGGTGAAGGTGGAAGGGGAGACCCCCAAGGGTCCTGAGGATAAGGTGGCCGAGGGTGCTCTGGTCACCGTGGATGGCCACCCCATCAACACGGATAAATTTGTCTACATCATGCTCCACAAGCCCGACGGGGTGGTGTCCTCCACGGAGGACCCCCGGGAGCAGACCGTCCTGACCCTCCTGCCTAAGGAACTCCGTCGCATCGGCCTCTTTCCTGTGGGGCGGCTGGACAAGGACACCGAGGGCCTCCTGCTGCTGACCAACGACGGCCAGCTGGCCCACCGGCTCCTGGCCCCCGGAAAGCATGTGGACAAGGTCTACTACACGGAAGTGGACGGGGCGTTGGAGCCTTCCGATTGTGAGGCCTTTGAACGGGGTATCACCCTGGCCGATGGTACGGAATGTCTGCCTGCCCAGCTGGAACTGCTGGACCAGCCGGACCGGGGGCTGGTGACCCTGCGGGAGGGAAAGTATCACCAGGTGAAGCGAATGCTGGCCTCCCGGGGCAAGCCTGTGATGTACTTAAAGCGCATCTCCATGGGGCCTCTTACCCTGGATCCCATGCTCCCGCCTGGACGCTGGCGGTACTTGACCGACGAGGAAAAGGCAGGATTGGGCCTGTAAAGGAAATGTTTTCGGTATTTTCACCAAAAATTCATAAAAAACCTGTTGAAATCGCTCTGTAGAAAATGTATAATGAAGCACAGAAAACCACGCAAATGCTTTAAATAACCAAAAGTTGGGGCCGTTTTTCCCAAAACCCAACGGTTTCCTGACTTTTTACAGAGAAAAGAGGAGGAAAAGACTATGTCCAGCAGAGTTTTTCAAGGCATTGTGCTCCAAATGAAAGAGTGTACGGACCGGGTGATCGGCGTTGTGGATGACCAGGGTACCGTTGTGTCCTGCAACCAGCTGACCTGGATCGGCGAGAAGTGGGAGGGTGCTGCCTCCGCCCTGACTGCCAACGATGGCTCTGCCATCATCTATGGCGACAAGACCTTCAAGCCTCTGGCCAGCCGGGGTGCTCACTTTGACTATGCCGCCTTTGTCCAGGGCAGCGACGAGCAGGCCAAGCTCATCTGCTCCATGGTTACCGTGGCGCTGAACAGTGCCAAGACCTACTATGAGGAGAAGCACGACAAGACCGCCTTTGTCAAGAGCATCATCTCCGACAACATCCTTCTGGGCGATATTTACGTCCGGGCCAAGGAGCTCCACTTCACCTCCGAGGCCCAGCGTGCCGTCTTCCTGGTCCGCCAGGTGGGCTCCGCTGAGATCGCCGCTGTGGACGTGGTCCAGAATATGTTCGCTGACAGCCAGGAGGACTTTGTTATCTCCATCAGCGAGAGCGATATTGCTGTCATCAAGCTGCTCACCGACGGTGACAGCAAGGAGATCTATAAGCTCGCCAAGAGCATCGAGGACAACCTGGCCCAGGCCCTGAAGATCAAGGTCACCATCGGTATCGGTACCGTGGTGGGTCACATCCGTGATCTGGCCAGAGCCTACAAGGAAGCCGGCGTTGCCATCGACGTGGGCAAGGTCTTCGACACCGAGAAGACCATCATCAACTATGAAAACCTGGGCATCGGCCGTCTGATCTATCAGCTGCCTACCGTTATGTGCGGGATGTTCCTCCAGGAAGTCTTTAAGAAGAACCCCATTGATGCCCTGGACCAGGAGACCCTGTTTACCATCAACAAGTTCTTCGAGAACAACCTGAACGTCTCCGAGACCGCCCGAAAGCTTTTTGTCCACCGGAACACCCTGGTGTACCGCCTGGAGAAGATCAAAAAACTCACCGGTCTGGACCTGCGGGAGTTCGACGACGCCATCACCTTCAAAGTGGCCCTCATGGTCAAGAAGTATCTGGTGTCCAGAGGCATCGAATCCTGATTCCCCGCATCCATCGGTGAACGAAACGAAGCACTGTTACTTTGATTCGTCTGACAGATATCC
>JAFXCU010000052.1 GCA_017521345.1 Ruminiclostridium sp.
CGATCCAAGGGCCTGGAATACCCCGTGGTCTTCCTGTGCGGCCTGGGCCGGCGGTTCAACCAGAATGATATGATGAAACCCGTTCTCTTCCACCCCAGGCTGGGCCTGGGGGCCAAGGGTCTGGACCGGGAGACCAACGTGGAGTTTTCCACCCTGGCCCGGACCGGCGTGGCCCTGGCCCTGAAGCGGGAGATGATGGCCGAGGAGATGCGCCTGCTGTATGTGGCCATGACCCGTGCCAAGGAAAAACTCATCATGACCCATAGCCTGGCCTACGGTACTTCCGACCTGAAAAACCTGGCCGACAGCGTTGCCGTCCCTGCTGACCCCAGAGTGCTGGCCTCCTGCTCCAGCGTGGGTCAGTGGCTCATCCTCACCGCTTTGGCCCGCCCGGAGGGCTCGGCCCTTCGTCAGGCCGCTGGGATGACCGGCCCCTCGGTACCCGGAAAGTACGGCCCTCCCTGGGTCATTCGGTACCACGGGGGCGCCGTGTCGGAGGAGGTGGTCCGCCGGGAGACCATCCGACAGGAGGAAGAGGATGCCGGTCTGTCCGTCCAGGATATTCTGGCGGAGCTTACCTGGCAGTACCCCTACGGCCTGTCCGCCGCCACCCCCGCCAAGGTGACCGCCACCCAGGTGGCGGGAGAGGAGGAGCCTGGGGCCTTCCTGCTGGATCAGGGTGTCCCCCAGGAGCCCAAGCCCTTCTACCGGCCCCAGTTTGCCCAGGAGGAGCTGGGCCTCACTCCTGCCCAGAAGGGCACCGCCCTCCACACCGCCATGCAGTCCATCCGCCTGGACCGGACCGGGTCCGTGGAGGAGATCAAAGAGGAGTTGGCCCGGCTGGTTTCCCAGGAGTACCTCACCGACCAGCAGGCCAAAGCCGTGGACCCCTACGCTATGGCCCGGTTCTTCGCCTCTGACCTGGGCCGGGAGATCCGGGAGAGCGCCGATCTCCACCGGGAGTTTCCCTTCTCCCTTCTGGCCCCTGCCCGGCGGTTCTATCCTGATGTGCCGGAGGGGGAGGAGATCCTGCTCCAGGGCGTCATCGACTGCTGGTTCACCCGGCTGGACGGCATCACCATCGTGGACTTCAAGACCGACCGGGTCTCGGCGGCAGAAGCCCAGCAGCGTGCGGAAAACTACCGGGGCCAGCTGGCGGCCTACGCTTACGCCCTGGAGGAACTCACCGGACAGAAGGTCACCCGCCGTATTTTGTGGTTCCTGCGGCCCAACACCGGGGTGACACTACCAGATTAAGTGAAAATTTTTCAAAATAATTCCGAAAAAAGAGTTGCATTTTTCGAGTAAAGGTGTTAATATACTGTATGCGCTTAGAAGGCGTACTTATTTTTGATTTCAGAAAGAGGTGAACACTCATGAAGGAAGGCATCCATCCCAAGTACGAGCAGGCTACTATCCGTTGTGCTTGCGGTAACGTTATTGAGACAAGATCTACTAAGGGCGATATCCGCGTAGAAGTTTGCTCTAAGTGTCACCCCTTCTTCACCGGTAAGCAGAAGATGGTGGATACTGGCGGTCGCGTCAGCCGCTTCAACAAGAAGTTCGGTTTAGAAAACTGATAACTTGGCTTCGGACCCGTGCCGTTCTCGGCACGGGTTTTTGCGTATGAAAAGCGAATCCAACCAGGGAAGGCTCAAAGGCTTTGGAAAAAGCCGGGGTCTTCCCTTGCGGCGTATCCCGATGGACCTTCTCAGCATAGACTGCAGGGGGCCATCAGGCCCCAAGAAGAGGAGGATGACCATGTTTCAGGAACTGGATCCCAAACAGCTGCAGGGGAATGTGTTTTCCCTGTTTGACGACCGGTGGACCCTCATCACCGCCGGTACCCAGGACCACTGCAACACCATGACCGCCAGCTGGGGCGGCCTGGGTGTCCTGTGGAATAAAAACGTTGCTACCATCTACGTGCGGCCCCAGCGCTACACCTTTGAATTTCTGGAGAACACCTCCCACTTCACCCTGTCCTTCTTTGGCGAGGAGTGGCGGAAGGCCCTGGCCTACTGCGGCTCTGCCAGCGGACGGGACGGGGATAAGTTCGCCCATTGCGGCTTCCACGTGGCCATGGCCGGGGAGGAAGCCCCCTATATCCAGGAGGCCGACCTGGTGCTGGTGTGCCGGAAGGTCTACTGGAACGATCTGGACCCGGCCCACATGGACCCATGCGGTCTGGACTGCTATCCTGAAAAAGACTATCACCGGATGTATATCGGGGAGATCACCAACGTTCTGGTGAAGTGACCCTAGAAAGACGCTCCACGAAGGAGGATCCCCATGATCGAGAAACACAACGTGCACATGGACGAAGCCAGAAACCGCTGCGTCCTGGTGGGCCTGAGCGCATACAGCCTCCCTCGGGAGGACAACGCCAGCGAATCCTCCCTGGAGGAGCTGGCCGCCCTGGTGGAGACCGCCGGCGGCGAGTCTGTGGGCATGGTCCTGCAGAACCGAGACACCCCCGAGGCCCGCACCTTCATCGGCGAGGGCAAGGTGGCTGAGGTCAAAGAACTGGTCCAGGCCCAGGGGGCCGACATGGTGGTCTTCGACAACGAGCTCTCTCCCTCCCAGCAGAGAGTCCTCACCGAGGACATCGGCGTCCAGGTCATCGACCGTGCCGGCCTCATCCTGGACATCTTTGCCCAGCGGGCCCGGACCCGGGAGGGCCGCCTCCAGGTGGAGCTGGCCCAGTACAAGTACCTGCTGCCCCGTCTGACGGGTATGTGGGGCCACCTGGTCCGCCAGACTGCCTCCGGCGGCAAGTCCCCCATCGGCACCCGCGGCCCCGGTGAGACCCAGCTGGAGACCGACCGCCGCCACATCCGCCGGAAGATCGCAAAGCTGGCCGAGGACCTGGAGGAAGTCCGCCGGGTCCGTGCCGTCCAGCGGGACCGGAGAGAGAAGAATGAGATCCCTGTGGTGGCCATCGTGGGCTACACCAATGCGGGTAAGTCCACCCTTTTGAATGCCCTCACCGGCGCTGGCATCCCCGCCCGGAACCGGCTTTTCGACTCCCTGGACAATACCACCCGCACCATGGAGATCTCC
>JAFXCU010000053.1 GCA_017521345.1 Ruminiclostridium sp.
CCGCCACCGGCCTGGCTGCGGCTGACCTGACCGACGGTGCCATCGGCATCATGGATTTGATGCTCAAGTGCGGCCTGGTCCCCTCCAAGGGTGAGGCCCGCCGTCTGATCCAGCAGGGCGGCGTGGAAGTCTCCGGTGAGAAGGTCAAGGACATCGGCACCCCCGTTACCGCCGACCAGCTGGCCGGTGAAGGCGTTGTCATCAAGAAGGGCAAGAAGGTCTTCCACAGAGCTTATATTCTGGAAGGTTAATTGATTCACAAACACAAATCCCCCGAACCGATTCCGGTTCGGGGGATTCTATCATTCCGGGATATCCGGTAGGTCAGTGATTATGTCAGGGATATTGTCCATCACATCCTGCAAGCAGGATGCCTTCTCCAACATCTCCATGGTGGGCAGGTGAGGGGAGGCGTAGATCCCCGGATAGAAATATTCATCGTATTCCGGCCGGGGATAAAAGGCAAGAATGGGTCCATCCAGGGAGAACTGGGCGTCCACGCCCTCTTTGTTTCCTCTGGCATCCAGCTTGATCCATTTGCCCTCCAGAAAGACAGCGTTAAAACAGTGCACGCAGTAGCCTATGGAATCGTCATCGTCCAGGGTGGTCCGCTGGAAGCAGAATCCGGCAGGGATCCCCTGGGACCGGAGCAGTGCAGCCAGCAGGTTGGCCTTGGCGTGGCAGATGCCGGTCCCGTGTTTCAGCACGTCGGAGGCCCGGGCGGTGATGACCTGAGCCTGACAGTCAAAGGAGTGGGGGATCTGGTCCCGGACAAAGAGATAAGCGGTCCGGGCCTTTTCTATGCTGTCCATGCCGAGGGAGAACAGTTCTTTGCAAAGAGACTGTATCCCTTCGTGGTGGAAGTCTACGTATTGATCGGCGATGAGAAATCGTTTCATAATATCTCCTTTTGAAAAAAGTGCCCGACTGTTTTCAGTCGGGCACTTTGTGCGGTTAATTATCCAGGTATTCCCGGACCAGCTCCTGAAGAAGCTCGTCACGGTCCAGCTTACGGATGAGGGTTCTGGCGTTCTTATGGTTGGTGATATAAGTGGGGTCCTCGGAAAGGATGTAACCAACGATCTGGTTGATAGGGTTGTACCCCTTCTCCTGGAGAGAATCATAGACAGAGGTCAGAATGGCCTTCATCTCAATGCTGCGCTCCTGGGGCACCTTAAATTTTCTGGTGAATTCGGAATCCATGGGGCTTACCCTCCAATCATAAGAAAAATCTAACCACAAATATCATACTACGCCTAGAAAAGAAAGTAAAGAGGAAATCGGACAATTTCTGTGAAATATTTGTAACAAAGTCCTCTTCATGGGACTCAGCGCAGGGCTGCGCCGAATTCCTTCTCCAGAGCCTCCAGAACAGCCTTGACCTCGTCGTCTGCCTCTTGAGCGGTCAGGCTGCGGTCGTCCGCACGGAGGACCAGGTTGAAGGCCACGGACTTCTTGCCCTCGGGCAGGTTGGCGCCGTTGTAGATGTCGAAGAGCTTGACTTCCTTCAGCAGGCCCTTGGCAGCACCCAGGATGCACTCTTCCAGTGCGCCCACGGTGACGGCGGTGTCCACCAGAACGGCGATGTCACGGGTGACAGCGGGGAACTTGGGCAGGGGCTGATACTCGGGGTCAGCACCACGAGCGCCAAACAGGGCGTCGAAGGACAGCTCTGCGCAGTACAGCTCGGTGTCCACGCCGTAGTTGGCAGCCACCAGGGGGTGGATCTGGCCCAGAACGCCGATCTCAGCGCCGTTGACGTAAACCTTGGCGCAGCGGCCGGGGTGGTAGGAGGGGTTGCCGGACTCAGCCACGAAGGTGACCTTCTCAGCACGGATGCTCTCCAGAATGGTCTCCACAGCGCCCTTCAGGGTGAAGAAGGACTCGGCGGGGCCGTACATACCCAGGGACAGGACCTTGGGCTCGTCAGCCAAACCGTCTTCCAGCTCGAAGTAGGTGCGGCCCAGCTCGTACAGGTAGGCGGACTTGTTGCGGTAGTTGTAGTTTCTGGTCAGGATCTCCAGCATGGAGGGCAGGATAGTGGTGCGCATGATGGAGGTGTCCTCGCCCAGGGGGTTCATGATCTTCATGGACTTGCGCAGGGGGGAGTCCTCAGGCATACGGATCTTGTCGTAATAGGTGGGGCTGATGAAGGAATAGGTGATGATCTCATCGAAGCCCATGCTGCGGCAGACGGTACCCAGGTTGCGCTCCAGCATCTGCTCCTTGCTGTAGCCACCCTGGGTGGTAGCACCGTTCATGGCAGTGGTGGGGATGTTGTTGTAGCCGAAGAAGCGAGCCACTTCCTCTGCCAGGTCGGAGTAGTGCTCCACGTCACCGCGCCAGGAGGGAACGGTCACGTCGTCGCCATCCACGGTGAAGCCCAGCTCGGTGAGGATGCGGACCATCTCGGGGGTGTCAATGTCGGTGCCCAGCAGAGCATTGATCTTCTCGGGGCGCAGCTTCAGGGTCTTGGGGTTGGGAACGTAGTTCAGGATGTCGATGACGCCGTCCAGGACCTCACCGGCGCCCAGCATTTCCACCAGCTCACAGGCACGGTTGACGGCGGGCAGGGTGTTCAGGATGTCCAGGCCCTTCTCGAACTTGGCGGAAGCCTCAGTGCGCATACCCAGGGCCAGAGCGGCACGGCGGATGCAGGTGCCGTTGAAGTTGGCGGACTCGAAGACCACGTCCACGGTGTCCTCCACGATCTCGCTGTTCTCGCCGCCCATGATACCGGCCAGACCCACAGCACGGGTCTCGTCGGCGATGACCAGCATGGAGGAGTTCAGGTTGCGGACATTGCCGTCCAGAGTGGTCAGGGTCTCGCCGTCCTCAGCACGGCGGACGATGATCTTGCCGCCCTTCACATAACGGTAGTCGAAAGCATGCATGGGCTGACCGTACTCCAGCATGACGTAGTTGGTGATGTCAACGATGTTGTTGATGGGGCGGACGCCGGAGGCACGCAGGCGCTCACGCATCCACTTGGGGGAGGGACCGATCTTCACGTTGCGGACCATACGGGCGGTGTAACGGGGGCACAGATCGGTGGCGGGGGTCTCCACGTCCAGCAGGTCGAAGAGGCCTTCGCCGCCGCCCTTGACCACGGGCTCGTGGAGCTTCAGCTCACCGCCGAAGGTGGCGGCAGCC
>JAFXCU010000054.1 GCA_017521345.1 Ruminiclostridium sp.
GGAACGGATGACCTCCCCCTGTCCCAGGGCCGAGGCCTGGGAGAGCTTGGGGGTGAGGACCAGCCCCAGGGCGGAGAGAAAGGCCGTGGGGAGCATCAGCATGGGCAGGGTCATACCGAAGGTGACCCCGTAGGCGGACACCGCCTCCCCCTGGTCCATCCCGCCCAGGGTGAGGAGCCGGGGGATGAGCAGGGCATTCAGGGAGGAGATCAGATTTCCCAGCAGGGCGGCAAAGCCCAGGGGCAGGGCGATATGGCCCATCTGCCGCCGGAGAAAGGACGGCTCCAAAGGCTTTCCCGGGAGCCTTTGGGGGCTGCCCAGATAGATACGGACGAGGATCACCTGGGTGACAGCGGAAAAGATCTCGCACAGGATCATCCCCAGCACGATGGTCCCCACGGACTTCTCCGGGGTGGAGGGCTGCAAAATCACCAGCAAGGCCAGAATGAACCCCGCCTTGAGGAACTGTTCGGTCAGCTCGGTGAGGGCGGCGGGCAGGACCCGCCCCGTGCCGTAGAAGTAGTGCTTATGGATGTTCTCCGTCCCGGTCAGCAGCAGGCAGGGCACCAGGAGCATCAGCCCCAGCCGGGTCCGGGCATCCGCCAGGATGTACACCGAGGCGGCGTCGGAAAAGACCAGCAGAAGGGAACAGGGGAGCAGAGCCAGCAGGAAAAAGACCTTGATCGCCTGGCCCCGGAGCTGATGTATGGCCCGGCGGTTCCCCAGGACCTCATACCGGGCGGAGAGATTGGAGACCGCCTGGGTGAGTCCCACGGAGGTCAAAGACAACAAGACGGAGTAGACCGGCAGGATCAGCTGATACAGGCCCAGGATCTCCGCCCCGGCCAGCCGGGTCAGCAGGACCCGATATCCAAACCCGATGAGCTGGGACAGGATGCCCGTCACCGTCAGAACTGCCACAGCGCGCATGGTGCCGCCCCCTTTCGGGAAAGGGTATGCCATTGACAGGGATGTTATGATATAGGAAATCTCAAAGCCTCCCTCTGACGAGGGAGGTGCCCCCAAAGGGGCGGAGGGAGAGATACCGAAACGTGCAGGGATAGCAAAATCCTCTGGGTTACGTTATCTCTCCCTCAGTCATGGCTTCGCCATGCCATCTCCCTCGTCAGAGGGCGCCTGATCCACAATCAAGAAAGAAGGACCACCCCATGATCGCCACCATCATCAACTGTCTTCTCATCGTCCTGGGCAGCGCCCTGGGACTTCTTCTGAAAGGAAAACTCCCCCAGCGGTTCCTCACCGTTCTCACCCAGGCCCTGGGCCTGTGCGTGGTGAGCATCGGCATGACCTCTGCCATCGGCACCAAGGACACTCTCTGCGTGGTGGTCTGCCTGGTCATCGGCACCATTTTAGGGGAGGCCATCGACATCGAAAAACGGCTGGACTCTGTGGGAGAATCCCTCCGGGCCCGATTTGAAAAGAACTCCGACGGCAACAGCACCTTCACCGAGGGCTTCGTCTCGGCCTCCGTCCTCTTCTGCGTGGGAGCCATGGCCATCGTGGGCTCCATCAACGCCGGCATCCACGGGGACTACGCCGTCCTCATCTCCAAGTCGGTCATCGACGGGGTCACTTCCGTGAGCATGACCACCGCCCTGGGCATCGGCGTGGCCTTTTCCGCCATCCCCATCCTCATCTATCAGGGCGGCCTCACCCTCCTGGCCGGGCTGGTGGCCCCCTTCCTTCAGGAAGCCGCCATCACCGAGATGAGCGCCGTGGGCGGCTGCATCATCCTGGGCATCGGCCTGAACATGCTGGATCTGCCCAAGGTCCGCCTCCGGGTGGGCAATATGCTCCCCGCCATCTTCCTGCCTCTGGTCTATCTCCCTCTTGCAAGTTATCTGACACAAATCCTTCATAACCTGGGCTTGTAATTTCACCAGAAATGATGTTTTAATTTCGTATTTTTTAGCAAAATCAGAGAATGAAATTTCCTTGTCCCCCAAGGAAAAATACAGTATACTAGCCTTGATAGTTTTATACGGGTGAAATGCGCCTGTATAACCGTTTCCGTAATTTCGTATCCCCGATTTATATTAGGAGGTAACAACAATGGCATTTGTTGAAGTAACCAAGCAGGGTAACGTCGGTATCATCACCATGAACCGTCCCGAGGCTCTGAACGCTCTGAGCTCCGCTGTTTTCGCTGACCTGACCAAGGCTCTGGACATCGTTGAGAAGGACGAGGAGATCTATGTCGTCGTCATCACCGGCGCTGGCCGTGCATTCGTTGCAGGCGCTGACATCGGCGAGATGGCTACCATGAACGTTGAGGAAGGTCTGGCATTCTCCGAGCTGGGCAACAACCTGATGATGCGCGTGGACCTGTTCTCCAAGCCCACCATCGCTGCTGTCAACGGCTTCGCTCTGGGCGGCGGCTGCGAGCTGGCTCTGGCTGCTGACATCCGCGTCGCTTCCGAGAAGGCAAAGTTCGGTCAGCCCGAAGTTGGCCTGGGCATCATCCCCGGCTTCGGCGGCACCCAGCGTATGGCTCGTATCATCGGCACCGGCGCTGCTATGGAGCTGATCTACACCGCTGACACCATCGACGCACAGCGCGCTCTGGAGATCGGCATGGTCCAGCACGTCGTTCCCGCTGAGGAGCTGATGGACTTCGCTCTGGCTATGGCAAACAAGATCGCTTCCAAGGCTCAGGTGGCTATCCGTACTTCCAAGATGGCTATCCGCCGCGGCATCGACTGCGACATCTCCACCGCAGCTACCTACGAGGCTCTGGCATTCGCAACCTGCTTCGCTACCGAGGACCAGAAGGACGCTATGAAGGCCTTCGTCGAAAAGCGTAAGCTGGAGAAGTTCAAGAACCACTAATCCTACCTGATTTTCTGGGCCGGCACCTGCACGCGCAGGGACGGCGCTTGCGCCGACAAGGGTTTTGCGTCAGCAAAACCTTGGCTTTGACGGGATCTACTCCCGGCAAAGCAAGTCAAATTCTCACCAGAAGGACGCTATGAAGGCCTTCGTCGAAAAGCGTAAGCTGGAGAAGTTCAAGAACCACTAATCTAACCCTTGTACTTCACATGCAGGGGCGATTTCCGGATCGCCCCTGCTTCAACTCTGTTAAAACATTTTTTTCATATAACTTCTTAGGAGGAACACTATCATGGCTATCAATAAGATCATGGTCCTGGGTGCTGGCACCATGGGCATGGGCATTGCTCAGGTTTTCGCTGAGGCAGGCAAGACCGTTATCGTTCGCGACATCGCTGAAGCTTTCATCCAGCGCGGCGAGGCAACCCTGACCAAGAACATGGAGAAGAAGGTTGCTAAGGGCAAGATGACCGAGGAAGAGAAGGCTGCTATCCTGGGCCGTGTTACCTACACCCTGGAGCTGGCTGACGCTGCTGACTGCGACCTGGTCGTTGAGGCTGCTATCGAAGTCCTGGACATCAAGAAGGGCATCTTCAAGGAGCTGGACGAGATCTGCAAGCCCGAGACCATCCTGGCTTCCAACACCTCCTCCATCTCCATCACCGCTATCGCTGCTGCTACCAAGCGTCCTGAGCAGGTCCTGGGCATGCACTTCTTCAACCCCGCTCCCGCTATGAAGCTGGTCGAGGTCATCCGCGGCGCTCGTACCAACGACGAGACCTTCAAGGCTGTCTATGACTGCGCTGCTGAGATCGGCAAGAGCCCCGTCGAGGTCGGCGAAGCTCCCGGCTTCGTTGTCAACCGCATCCTGTTCCCCATGATCAACGAGGCTATCATTGTCATGGAAAACGGCATCGCTTCCAAGGAAGACATCGACACCGCTATGATGTACGGTGCTAACCACAAGATGGGCCCCCTGGCTCTGGCTGACCTGGTTGGTCTGGACATCTGCCTGGCCATCATGGAGACCATCTTCACCGAGACCGGCGACTCCAAGTATCGTCCCGCTCTGACCATGAAGAAGATGGTCCGTGCAGGCCTGCTGGGCCGCAAGACCGGCGAGGGCTTCTACAAGTACTAAGAACTTGTAACCTCCGGTTACCCAAAGACATAACGAACCGCCCCGTGGATGACCACGGGGCGGTTTTTTTGCAAAAGGCCCCCTTGTGTAAAGGGGGCTGTCACCGAAGGTGACTGGGGGATTGTAACGTGGGTTTTTCCTGCCACGTTGGTAGCGTCGCCTCCGGCGGGGCTCCCTTTCTTCCAAGAAAGGGAGGAAAGAAGGCC
>JAFXCU010000055.1 GCA_017521345.1 Ruminiclostridium sp.
AATCACCGCAACGAATATAGTTCAGTTCCTGCATCATATGTACCTCCAATAAGATTCAAACATTCTGTTAAAGATAGAAAAAGGCGATACCTGGTTGTGAAAACCAAGTATCGCCAATTTTTCTTGTCGCACTCCTGTACGGCAGCTACCCTATGCCAGTAATGTTCTCATACTGTCTTATTGGAAACTACCCTTGGACGCATGACTTTTTTCTGTGCTATGCACAGAAAAAAGTAACCCTTGACCGTCCCCTATCGGTCAAGGGTTACTCACAACTCTTAATATCTAACATCATTTTAACCTCTCTTTCTTTTTTATTTGGAGGAAATCTTTTTTGCACTGAACGGAACTTGCTGGCTTGAATCTATACTGTACATTGGAATCACCTCTTTCTTTTTGTGATTAAAATATACCATAGAATCCCTGGGTTTGCAATCCGCAATTTGTGCAAAATATACTATCTATTTTTGTCGCAAAGAGAGATTTGATGCAATTTGCACACCCAGCCATTGACTTTTCCCCACCAGTTTGGTATTATATAAGTGTATGAGGCCAGTCCCAAAGCAGGGGCTGGCCTCATTGGTTTATGCTTCTGTCACTGTAATGGTGGTGATGACCGGCTGATCCTCCGGCAGGATGCTGCCGTTCCGGTCGGTGGGCTGGGCATCGGCCACGATGGCATCCACCACATCCATACCCTCGGTCACATAGCCGAAGACCGCATAGGCACCATCCAGGTCAGTGTTGTCCTGGTGGACGATAAAGAACTGAGAGCTGGCGCTGTTGTACTTCTGGGACCGGGCCATGGACACGGCACCCCGCACATGGGACAGGGGATTGTCAAACTTGTTGTCCCGAAATTCACCCTTGATCTCGGTGTCCGATCCGCCGGTGCCATCTCCCTCGGGGTCACCGCCCTGGATCACAAAACCCTCGATGATCCGGTGGAAGGTCAGGCCGTCATAGAAGCCCTCCTCCGCCAGGGCCACGAAGTTGGCCACGGTCTCAGGGGCAGCCTGACCATCCAGGGCCAGGGTGATGGTGCCGTAGTCCTCCACCTGGATCTCTGCATAGTGGGTCACGGCGGCCTCGGTGGTATAGTCTCCGTACTGGCTGCCGCCGCAGCCGGCCAGGGACAGGATCAGCCCGGTGCACAGCAGCAGGGCAGTCCATGCTTTCTGTTTCATGTTCGATCATCCTTTCCATTGGGTAGTCCAAGAATACCACATTCGGCCCATTCCGCCAGAGGAAGGCATAAAAAAAGCGCCCCCTCTGAGCGCAAGCAGCAAAACCTCGTAGAGTTTCGTCGCCGCAGCGACGAAATAAAGTTTGATCCGTTTTCTGGCGCGACATGCGCGTGCCAGAAAACACTTCTCGGCCTGTCAGTGTGCCCATCGGGTGCACGCAGCAGGCCGCAATCTCAGTTGTCGGAAAAGGCTTGCCTTTTTCGACAGGCAAAAAAAGTAACCCTTGATCGTCTGTCCTCGATCAAGTGTTACTGGTAATTCTTAATATCTAACATCATTTTAACCTCTCTTTCTTAAGTTGGAGAAAAAATCTCTGAATCAACTTGAACTGTACTTTGGACTCACCTCTTTCTTTTTTGTGATTAAAATATACCATAGCCCACCGGGGTTTGCAATTCGCATTTTGTGCAAAATACACTCTCTGTTTTTGTCGCAAAGGGAGAATCTAGACAAATCTTACAATCCACCATTGACTTCACTTTAACGCAGTGCTATCATAAAGATGTATGAGGCCTACCCCAGAAAGGGCAGGCCTCCTGTTTTTTCAAACCATATCGTCGATCTCATTCTGGCTGTAGCCCAGCTCGGACAAAATCTCCCGGGTGTGGTAACCCTCGGGATACCCGGCGTGGCGGTACTCCGGCGGACAGGCCGACAGGTTCATGGGACAGCCCATCTGGGTGATGGTCACCCCGTCGGACACCGGGACCTCCAGGGTGGGCCACATCCCTCGGCTGTGAAGGTGCTCGTCCTCGGCCACCTCCTCCAGGGACATGACCGGCTCCACGCAGGCGTCCAGCTGTCGGAAAATGGCCGTCCACTCCTCCCGTGTCTTGGTCTTGAACTTGGCCCGGAAGGTCTCCTTCACCATGGCCACATCGGTCTTCAGGATGGCCCCATCCTGCCACTGGGGATACCCCAGGCCCTTGCACAGGTCGGCAAAGAACTTGGGCTCCAGGGAGCCCACGCTCATGTAGGCCCCGTCGCTGGTCTCGTAGAAGTCATAGATCTCCCCGCCGTTGAGGTAGCCGCTCTCCCGGGTGGGGATGGGACCCCCGGCAAAGTAGGCGGCGCCGTCCATGGTGTTGAAGGGGAGGACGCTGTCCTGCATGGACACGTCCAGGAACTGGCCTTCCCCCGTCTTCTCCCGGTGGATGATGGCCGCCAGGATGCTGGCCACGGCATTCATGGACCCGCCGGCCACGTCGGCGATCTGGAAGTTATACAGGCTGGGCCCGCCCTCCTTCCGTCCGGCGGCGTAGGTGATCCCCGCCCGGGACAGGTAGTTGATGTCGTGGCCCGCCCGCATGGCAAAGGGCCCCGCCTGGCCGTAGCCGGTGATGGCGCAGTAGATGAGCCGGGGATTGACGGCCTTCAGGTCCTCGTAGCCGATGCCCAGCTTGGCCATGACCCCGGGGCGGAACTGCTCCACCACGATGTCGTACTCCAGGACCAATTTCTTCACTGCCTGGATGGCGGCGGGCTTTTTCAGGTCCAGGTGCATGGTCTTCTTGTTCCGGCCCAGCCAGGCCTGGGGGCCGGTGACCTGGGCACCTTCGATAACGGGCTTCCAACCCACCACCAGGTCGTATTTATCCTTGCTGCTGATCTTCAGGACCTCGGCGCCCAGGTCGGCCAGGGTCATGGTGGCGTAGGGCCCGGGCAGCAGGGTGCTGAAATCCAGGACTTTGTATCCGGTGAGTGCTCCCATGTTTTTCTCTCCTTTGGATGTTTGCCCCTATTCTACCACAGGAAGGGAAAACGGCCAAGAAACAAACCTTCCCCTGAAGGATTCCTGAATCTTGCTCCGTTTTTCAGCATCCATTCAGCGTCATCATATAGTATAATGGTATCCAACAAGAAAGCGTATGGTGATCTCTATGAAGATTTTAATGATCGAAGATGAAGTCCTCCTGGCCGAATCCCTGAAAGCCCTGCTGGAGGGCAAGGGCTTCCAGGTGGAGGTGGTCCACGACGGGGAGACCGGCGCCGAGTACGCCGAGCTGGGCATCTACGACCTGCTCATCCTGGACGTGATGGTCCCCCAGCTGGACGGCTACCAGCTGGCCAAGCGGGTCCGGGCCAACCGGTGCACCACCCCCATCCTGATGCTCACCGCCAAATCTGACGTGGAAGACCGGATCTACGGTCTCAACTGCGGGGCAGACTACTACCTGACCAAGCCCTTTGACACCCGGGAGCTGCTGGCCTGCATCAACGCCCTCATCCGCCGCCAGGGCAGCCAGGTCAACGAGATGACCTTCGGCAACACCGCCCTGGAGCTGGACACCTCCACCCTCATCTGCGGCGAACAGAAGGTCCGTCTGTCCGCCCGGGAGTTTGACGTGATGCGCCACCTCCTCCAGGCCCAGGGAAAGAACCTGCCCAAGGAGGTCATTCTCTCCCGGGTCTGGGGCTTTGACTCCAACGCCGTGGAGAACCACGTGGAGGTCTACGTGGGCTTCCTGCGAAAGAAGCTCACCAGCATCGGCTCTGACATCCGCATCGTGGCCCGGCGGCGGCAGGGCTACCATCTGGAGGTGGTGGAACCTTGCTGAAACGCCTGCGCACCAAGTTCGTGTGCATCACCATGACCATCGTCACCGTCATGCTCTGCCTGGTGCTGGGGCTGGTCCTCTGGTTCACCCAGGATAACCTGGAGGCCCAAAGCATCCAGATGATGCAGACCGTGGCCGCTGGTCCCGTCCGCCCCGATCCCCCGCACCACCGGCCCGACCATGTCCTGCTGCCCTACTTCACCGTCCAGCTGGACCGGGAGGGAGAGATCCTGGGGATCGCCAGTTCCTACTTCGACCTGTCCGACCAGGACATGCTGGATCAGATGGTGGCAGAAGCCCTGGCCGGGGGCCAGACCGGAGTCCTCCGGGATTATGACCTGCGGTACTGCCGGATGTCTGCCCCCTTTGGTGAGCAGCTCATCTTTGCGGATATCTCCAGCGAGGTCCAGACCATGGAGAGCCTGGCGAGGACCTGCCTGCTCATCGGGGTGCTGGGCTTCCTGGCCTTCCTGGCCATCTCCCTCTTCCTGGCCCGGTGGGCAGTCCAACCGGTGGAGAAGGCCTGGAATCAGCAGCGGCAGTTTGTGGCCGATGCCTCCCACGAGCTGAAGACCCCCCTGACGGTCATCACCACCACCACGGAGCTTCTGGGAGACCCTGCCTGTACTGAGGCCGACCGGGTGCGCTTCTCGGAGAACATCCTCACCACCGCCCGGCAGATGCGGAGCCTGGTGGAGAGCCTCCTGGACCTGGCCCGGGCGGACAGCGGGGCGGCCAAGATGTCCTTCACCGACCTGGACTGCAGCCAGCTCTTCGAAAGCGCCGTCCTGCCCTTTGAGGCCGTCCTTTTTGAAGAGGGCTTGTCTCTGACAACAGACATCCAGCCGGGCATCCGCCTCCAGGGGAGCCCCGACCACCTGCGGCAGGTGGCAGAGATCCTGTTGGACAACGCCCGCAAGTAGTCCTTCCCCCAGACGACGGTGACCGTCGCCCTGAAACAGACCGGCAAGACCTGCCTGCTGTCGGTGGCCAACCGTGGTGAGCCCATCTCTCCAGAGGACCTAACCAAGATCTTTCAGCGGTTCTACCGGGCGGACACCGCCCGTACCTCCTCGGGCAGCTACGGTCTGGGCCTCTCCATCGCCGAGACCATCGTCCAGGCCCACAAGGGCAAGATCTGGGCGGAAAGCCGGGAGGGTGTGAACACCTTCTTCGTCCAGCTGCCTGTGATCCCATGACCTTCTCCCCCAATGTGTTTCATTGGGGGAATTTTTTCTTGACGATTCCCGAGAAATATTGTACTGTAAACTTAAACATGAAACAGTTTGAACCAGGAAAGGAGTGCTTTCTATGGCCGCTCATATCCTCCCCGGCACCTTCCCCTCTGCCGACGCCCCTCTCCCCAAGGCCCCTGACGAGGCCCTGCTCCGGGAGCTGGATGCCGAGCGGGCCGCCCGTGCCCCCCGGACCAAGACCCCCTCTGTCCCTGCCGGCCGCCGTTACCGGTCCATCACCGAGAGCTACTGTCAGGCCACCGGCGCCCAGGCCATCCCCTTCCCCCTGTCGGCCTACGCTCTCCATAAGGGCCAGGTTCTGCTGACCTACCGGGACCGGACCGGCGCCCGGAAGCAGGCCTTTCTCAACAGCAAGTCCCTGCTGAAGATCTTTGGCCACTTCGGCATCCCCTACGAGCGAGGGGCCGCCCACTCCTTCCTGACCTCCCTGCGCAATCTTCTGGACAGCTGGGGCATGACCCCCTGGGAGCAGACCCTCCGGGCCATCCCCCAGGCCGCCGACCTCTTCCGGGGTCTGCTGGACAAGACCCAGGTCCATGACGGCCACCTGGTCCTCACCGAGGGCCCCGAGCCCGTCACCGACACCCAGGCCGCCCAGCTCACGGCCGGTCTGGACCTGACCCCCGCCCAGT
>JAFXCU010000006.1 GCA_017521345.1 Ruminiclostridium sp.
ATCAGCAACCATATCACCAGCTTCGGTATTCCCCTGGGCATCGTCATGTTCCCGCCCGCCACGGCCATGTACTTCATCATCATCTGCATTTACGCTGCAGAGGTCTACGGGGTGGAGTGCTCCCTGGTGTGGTTCGTGCTGGCCATCTTCTCTGCCGGGGTGCTGGCCATTGCCTCCCCGCCCATCCCAGGCGGCACCCTGACCTGCTACACCATCATGTTCACCCAGCTGGGCCTGCCGGAGGAGGCCCTGGTGGTGGCTCTTGCCCTGGACGTGCTGTGCGACTTCGTGGCCACCGGCATGAACATGTTCTGTCTGCAGATGGAGCTGGTGATCCAGTCCAAGAAGATGGGCCTACTGAAGGAAGAGGTCCTGCAAAAGACGAATTAAGTAGAGAAGCAAAGAGCGCCTATTGCTCCAGGCGTTCTTTATGCAATGAAACCGCTCCCGGATGGATCCGAGAGCGGTCTCTATTATGAGAGCCTTATTTTATGAATGTCTTAGGCGTGAATGGTGCCGCCGCCCTCTGCGTTGATGTTCTGACCGGTGATCCAGCGGCTTTCCTCGCAGGCCAGGAAGACCACGATGGGAGCCACGTCTTCGTAGGGATCGCCGATTCGGCCCAGAGGGTTGCCTGCCATACCGCCCATGATGTAGGCCTTCTGATCCTCAGGCAGGTATTCCAGCTCCTCTGCGGTGTGCTCGGTGAGAGCAACAGGGCTTACCACGTTGACACGGATGTTGTCTTTGCCCCATTCACGGGCGGCCACACGACTCAGGCCGCGGATAGCTTCCTTGGTAGCAGCATAGGCGGCAAAGCCCTCCATGCCCAGATCGCCGCCGGAGGAACCGAAGTTGATGATGGACGCATCCTGCTTGCCCTTCATGTAGGGATGGCAGAGCTTCATCATATGCCAGGTGGCGTAGAAGCCGCTGTGTATGGTGAGATCCAGCTGCTCCACGGTATGTTACAGGAAGGAGTGGGGCGGTGCGATGCTGACGGCGTTGTTGACCAGAATGTCGATGGTGCCGAACTTGGCAGCCACTGCCTCCACAAAGGCGGTCAGCTGATCCACATTGGTCAGGTCCACAGGCATAGCCAGGACCTGAACGCCCTTAGCTTCGCATTCTCTGGCGGTAACAGCCAGTTTGTCAGCAGAGCGGGCGCAGATGGCAAGATTGGCACCTTCTGCCGCAAAGCGCAGAGCCATCTGCTTCCCCAGACCGACGCTGCAGCCGGTGATAACAGCAACTTTTCCAGTGAGTTTTCCCATGATATGACAGCCTCCTTAAGGTATTAGTATTTCTTATTCTATGATAGACAATTCGAGTGGGAAGGTATATTATAATCGTGTCATAAATAATACAATTCCGTTGGAGTGATCATCATGGCAACTAAGAATTCTGTATTTGACCATATTATGGACCGCAACCGGGAGGACTGGGGAGACAGCTTTTTCCTGAACCCGTTTCCGGAGCGGGTAGCCTGCGTAGAAAACGGGGAGCCCGACCTGCTGGCTCAGCTGCAGGCTGCCCAGCGAGCCGATGACCTGCGCTACTACAAAGATCTGATGGAAGAGGAGGCCTCACTGTCCATCTTCCTGGTTTATGTCTGCGGGTATTTGGCCAAGGCAGCCGGTTCGGGTGGCCTTCCTCTGGAGCGAAGCTCTGCCATTGCCGGGCATTACCTGTCTAGGTTTCCTTTCGTAGATTCCATCGAAGGCTTTGTGGACACCACCAATGAACTGATGCAGGTTTTTGCCCAGGAAGTTCACCGACACAAAAGCTATCATACGGGACATCAGGCGGTGGACACCTGCCTGGCTTACATCTATGAGCACATCGACCAACCCATCTCCCTGGCTGATCTGTCCCAGGCCTGCGGCTACAGCCCTTCACGTCTCCAGCACCTCTTTCCGAGGTATACAGGCAGATCCATCTCCGACTATATTAGACAGGAGAAGATCAATAAGGCAAAGTTTCTCCTGACTCATACGAATCTCTCCTGTGCGGCAGTGGGCCAGAAGCTATCCTTCTGCAACCAGAGTTATTTCATCAAGACCTTCAAGAAAGCCACGGGAATGACACCGGCACAATACAAGGCATCCTCCAAATGAAACAACCTCCCTTAGTATGATACTAAGGGAGGTTGCGTATTATATGTGAGCAGATGGAGTGGTGGGAAGATATCTTTATCCGCTGCGGCGGTTACTCATGTCTGTACTCAGGTATGCCTGCGCTGATAGCTGGGCGGGAGTTTCATAGCCTGCCGGTATTTGGCTACGGTTCGGCGGGCCAGGTGGATGCCATCAGAGCGCAGGAGGTCCACAATGTCCTGGTCGCTGAGTGGGTGGTGAGGATCCTCGTTTTGGATCAATCGGGCGATCTTTGCCTTCAATTCCTGCTCCGAATGGTTGCCGCCAGTTTTGCGGGAGAAGAAGTACGATGTAGGGAAGAGTCCCTGTCGGCACTGGATGTATTTGTGACCCAGGGTCCGGGTGACGGTAGAGGGGTGCACTTCCAGCTGGTCGGCCAGCTCCCGGCGAAGAAGGGGACCGGGGGTCTCGGACCGCCCGGAGAAAAAGTCCTCCTGGGCCTGCACCAGGGCGGTGAGGCAGTTGGTCAGGGTGGCCTGCCGCCGCTGGACGCACTGGAGGACCCATTGGGCCTGAGAAATTTTCTGACGCAGATAGTCGGCGGCCTCGTCCTCTTGTCCGGTCTTGACCATCTGCAGATAGTCGTTACTGAGGGAAAACCGGGGCAGGTCCCACTGGTTTACAAAGACCTGAAGCTGGCCGTCCACCTCGGCTACCCAGGCGTCCGGCCGGACATACTGGATGGGTTCCGGCGGAGCAAGGTCGGCGCCGGGGGCGGGGTCCAGGGATTGGATGAGTTTGGCGGCCTCCCGGATCTGGGTCTCTGTGCAGGATAGCTTGGCGGATAAGGCCTTATAGGTCTCATTGGCCAGAGCATCCAGATGAGAACAAAGCTGGATGGCCAGGGTATGATCACCGGGCATACGCTGAAGCTGAAGAATCAGACACTCGGACAGGCTTCGGGCGGCAATTCCAGGAGGGTCCAGAGATTGGAGGGTGGATACCGCCCGGTCCATCAGGTCCTGTGGCACTCCTGCCCGTGTCAGGTCATCCAGGTCTTGCTGGTCCAGCCGTCCGGATCCATCTAAATTCTCCGCCAGGTACTGGCACAAGGTCAGCAGGGGCGGGTCCAGAGAAAGCCGGGAGAGCTGGTCCCGAAGAAGGAGCTCCAGGGAGTCGGTCTGGTCGGAAGCGATCCCCAGGTCCGCAGGAGGTTCCCCGCCGTAAGAAGGGGAGGGCGTGTCTGCCAGCCAGGGGATCCGGCTGGAGAATTCCTCCCAGGAGGGGCCATCCCCATGGTCGTCCTGATACTCCATGGCGGGGTTTTCCAAAGCCAGGTCATTCAGGTAGTCCGAGAGTTCCTGGGTGTTCATTTGCAGGATGCTCATGGACTGCAGCAGAGTAGGGGAGAGCTTTAAAGTTTGTGCCAGGGAGAGCAGCTGATCAAAGGACATGGGGTCACCTCCTTACGTTTTCTTTAGTATAGCATGGATTTCTCCGGGTGGGAAGTTGACACTTTTCCAAAGTCTTGGTATGCTGACCTGGGGTGATAACCATGAAACGAAACCGTGTCTACCTGCCGGAAGAGCCTATTCTGGCTTTCGGCAGCGGAAAAATGGAGGCCCTCCAGCGGCTGACCGCCATTCTGGAGAGTTCCTTCGACGGTATTTTTATAACAGATCAAAATGCGGTGCCGCTGTGGTGCAACCGCTCCTATGAGGTGATCTCCGGCCTGACCGCCGATGATGTTCTCGGGATCCCTATGGTAGACTTGTTGAAGCGAGGGATCATCTCCAAGTCCTCCACTCTGATGGCTCTGGACCAGGGGCAGGCTGTGACCCTGGAGCAGACCTTCACTACCGGTAAGCGGGCCATCGTCACCAGCACACCCATCTATGACAGCCGGGACGAAGTATGTATGGTGGTCACCAACGTGCGTGATGTCTCTGAACTCATTGCCCTCCAGGAGACCCTGGACACCCAGCGGGCCCTGTCTGCCCGGTATGAGCGGGAGATCGACCTGATCCGGGACCGCCTCATCAAGTCCTCCCAGATGATTGCCGAAGATCCGGCCACCCTGAACCTCCTGCGTATCGTCGGCCGTGCTGCCCAGATGGACACCGTGGTCCTCATCCAGGGCGAGACCGGCGCCGGCAAGGAGCGCATCGCCTCCTATATCCACCAGCAGTCCCCACGAGCCAAGAAGAACTTCGTTCGAGTCAACTGCGGTGCTATCCCGGAAAACCTGGCCGAGAGTGAGCTTTTTGGCTACGAGCGAGGGGCCTTCACCGGGGCCAACCGGGAGGGCAAGGCCGGCCTCTTTGAAGTGGCCGACCAGGGAACCATCTTCCTGGACGAGGTGGGCGAACTTTCTCTGGCCATCCAGACCAACTCCTCCGGGTCCTTCAGGAAAAGGAACTGACCAGAGTAGGCGGGAGCAAGCCGGTGAAGGTGGATGTCCGTGTCATCGCCGCCACCCACCGGGATCTCCAGAAATGTGTCCGGGAAGGAACTTTCCGGGAGGACCTGTTCTACCGCCTCAGTGTATTTCCTGTCTATGTTCCCCCTCTGCGGGAGCGCAAGCGGGATATCCCCAAGCTGGCGGAGAGTGTGATTCAGGAGCTCAACCACAGTTACGAGAACAAAAAGACCATCTCTGCCGGGGCGGAGGCCGTCCTGATGCAGTACGCCTGGCCTGGCAACGTCCGAGAACTGCGGAATGTCATGGAGCGGGCCTTCATCATGAGCGAGGGTGAGGAGATCTTGGCTGAGGATCTGGCCATCATGGACAATGGCAACCTCCACACCCCCAAAACCATTTCCCCCACCTACGGCGTGGCACCTGTCCCCATTGAGCAGCCCGAACCGGAGGCCTTTGCCCCCAGTTTTCCCCAGGAGAACGAAGGACTCCAGGCCCAGGTGGAGTGGTTTGAGGCGAATCTGATCGCCCAGGCTATGAAGCAGGAGGGGAGCATTCGGGGAGCTGCCCGTCGGCTGAAAATGGATGCGGCTACTCTTCTGCGGCGGAAGAAAAAATACGAGTCCAAAGGCCTGTTGTAACAGGTGTTTCAAAAACAAAACAGCGATTTCCCAAAGGTAAGATTATCAGGGAAATCGCTGTTTTATTTTTAAAACATGTTTCATTTTTGAATCGGATAAATTGAGGGATTTGAGTCGAATTCGGTAGGAATATAGCGAATGTGGTCCTAATGTTCAAGAGATCCTGGGATTCAAATGCTTCATTTGGGCGGAAAAAATGAGAGGTTATGAAAAAGTTTTTCGAAAAACCAGGTGATTTGTCATAGTTGGTACGATAATTGCTTGTATATTGGGGCGAGAGACAAAAAGCAAAACCCGTCAATGATAACGACCCTCTTATTGATTACAAACACTGAAAGGAAGTATCACTATGGCATTAATGACTGGTAAGGAATACATCGAGAGCCTGCGCAAGATGAACATGCGGGTCTATATGTTCGGCAAGAAGGTGGAGAACCCCGTGGATGATCCCATCCTGCGTCCCTCCGTCAACTCCGTCCGCATGACCTACGATCTGGCCACCGGCAACAACCCTGAGTATGTGGAGCTGATGACCGCAGTTTCCAACCTGACCGGTGAGCGGGTCAACCGCTTCACCCACATCCATCAGTCCACCGAGGACCTGGTGAACAAGGTCAAGATGCAGAGACTGCTGGGTCAGGTCACCGCAGCCTGCTTCCAGCGCTGCGTGGGTATGGACGCATTCAACGCTGTCTACTCCACCACCTATGAGATCGACAAGAAGTACGGCACCGCTTACCATGAGAACTTCCGCAAGTTCGTGGCCATGTGCCAGACCAACGACTACACCGTAGACGGTGCTATGACTGACCCCAAGGGCGACCGCTCCCTGCCTCCCCACAAGCAGGCTGATCCCGATATGTTCCTGCGCGTTGTGGAACAGAGAGAGGACGGCATCGTGGTCTGTGGCGCCAAGGCACATCAGACCGGTATGTGCAACTCCCATCACGTCCTGGTCATGCCCACCCAGGCCATGGGTGCAGAGGACAAGGACTATGCAGTTTCCTTCTCCTGCCCCTGTGACGCTGAGGGCCTGTTCATGATCATCGGCCGTCAGAGCTACGACACCCGCAAGCTGGAGGGCAGCGACATCGACGTGGGCAACTCCCAGTTCGGCGGCGTGGAATGTCTGGTTGTTTTCGACCACGTATTCATCCCCAACGAGAACATCTACATGAACGGCGAGTATGAGTTCGCCACCATGATGGTGGAGCGTTTCGCTGGTTATCACCGTCAGTCCTACGGCGGCTGCAAGGTTGGTGTCGGTGACGTTCTGATCGGTGCTGCTGCTGTCTGCGCAGACTACAACGGCGTTGCCAAGGCATCCCACATCAAGGATAAGCTCATCGAGATGATCCACCTGAACGAGACCATGTACTCCTGCGGCATCGCCTGCTCCGCTGAGGGCAAGAAGACCGAGTCCGGCAACTACCTGATCGATCTGCTGCTGGCCAACGTCTGCAAGCAGAACGTCACCCGCTTCCCCTACGAGATGGCTCGTATCGCTGAAGACCTGGCTGGCGGCGCTGTTGGCACCTGCCTGTCCGAGGCCGATCTGCGCGGTGAGTTCACCGGGCCCTGGGTGGAGAAGTACATGAAGAACGGTGTGGGTGTTTCCGCCGAGAACCGTATGCGTATGCTGCGCCTGATCGAGAACCTGTCCCTGGGTGCCGGCGCTGTTGGCTACCGTACCGAGTCCCTGCACGGCGCAGGCTCTCCCCAGGCTCAGCGTGTCATGATCGCCCGTCAGGGTGACATCGAGGGCAAGAAGGTCCTGGCTAAGCGCATTGCTCGCGTCAGAGAGGACTGATCCCCCTTGCAGGTTGATGGCTGACCTGTCATAATAAAATCAAACCATTCCATAGG
>JAFXCU010000056.1 GCA_017521345.1 Ruminiclostridium sp.
CAGGATGCGCTTGACCTCCTTATGGGCGCTTCCCTGGAGACACTGGAAGATGGCAGAATGCTCGGAGTCCACAGGGACGATCTCCGCCCCCTTCTCTCTGGCCCGGGCCATCACCAGGGGACCGGCGCAGACCAGGGTCTCCTTGTTGGCCAGGGCGATGCGCTTGCCCCGGTCGATGGCCGCCAGGGTGGGCTCCAGACCGGAGATCCCCACCAGGGCGGTGACCACGGTGTCCGCCTCAGGAAGAGAGGCCGCCGCCAGGATACCCTCCTGGCCGCCCATGACCCGGATGTCTGTGTCGGACAGTCGCTGCGCCAAAGCAGCGGCGGCGGTCATGTCCGCCGCCGCTACAAGAACGGGCTTAAAAATCCTTGCCTGCTGTTCCAGCAGGTCGATGTTGTGGTTGGCCGTCAGGGCGGCCACCCGGATGCCGCAGGTCTCTGCCACATCCAGGGTCTGGGTGCCGATGGAACCGGTGGAACCCAGGATGGAAATGGTGCGCTGGATCATATGTATTCGCCTCGAATCACTTGAAGGCAGGGATCCAGTCGATGAGGATCTCCACCTGGGGTGCGCAGAAAATCACACTGTCAAACCGGTCCAGAACACCGCCGTGACCGGGCAGCAGAGTACCGAAGTCCTTGATCTTCCGGGTGCGCTTGATGTAAGAGAAGGACAGGTCGCCAAACTGGGAAATGACTGCCCCCAGGATGCCATAGACAGCCAGGAAGTAGTAGTTCACAGTGACCTCGGTGATCAGATGGAAGATCAGGCCATAGAGCAGGGCGCCCACCATGCCGACCACCAGGCCGCCGATGGAGCCCTCCACCGTCTTCTTGGGAGACAGGACGGGGGCCAGCTTGCGGATGCCCTCCTCACCCTTGCGCTTCTTCATGAACATGCCGGTGAGCATGGCAGCGGCGTCCACGATAAAAGGCAGGGCGATGGGCAGCAGGATGTAGCTGGTGCGCAGGTCCATCATGCCGATGCGGACCACAGAGGACAGACAGTAGGAGATGACCAGGGCAAAGAAGAGGGCAGAACCCACCCGGTCGATCTTGACCCGGAAACGGCTGAGGAATGCCTCCACAAAAACCAGGATCAGGTAGACCAGCAGGACGGCCAGAGCTACGGTGCGGCTCTCCCCGCCATAGACCCAGAAGGGCACAATCATGGCGACGACAGCGGTGTACAGGGCGATACGGGGGTGGTTCATGCCAATGGCATGCATGGCCTCGTAGGTGCCGACGGCCGACAACAGGGCGACAAAGGTGGGGGTCAGGGGCTCAGGAAGCACATAGAGCACCAGCAGGATCAGAGGGACTCCCACACCTGCTACCAAAAGTCTGTTTTTCATAGGGATGGTTTCCTTTCTTGAGGCATCCTTCACGTCAACAGGTGAAAGACTGGTTACACGCCGCCGAACCGGCGCTGACGGCTCTGATAGCTCACCAGGGCCTTGTCCAGGACCTGGGGTGTGAAGTCGGGCCAGAGCTCGTCGGTAAAGTAGAATTCGGAATAGGCTCCCTGCCAGGGCAGGAAGTTGGACAGGCGAAGCTCGCCGCTGGGCCGGATGATGAGATCCGGGTCGGGAATCCCCTGGCTGTCTAAGTACCGGGAAAAGGCCTCCTCGGTGAGGTCCTCCGCCCGGACACGGCCCTCGGCCACATCCTTGGCCCAGGCCTTGGCCGCCCGGATGATCTCATCCCGGCCGCCGTAGTTCAGGCAGACATTGATCTGGTACTTGGCATCCACCTGGTTGCCCACCTCCACGGTCTCCAGGCACAGGTCCCGGAGTTCTTCGGGCAGAGCAGTGATGTCCCCCAGGAAGCGGATGCGGAAGCCGTCCTTCTGCATCTTCTCCAGGGCCTCCAGCAGGTACTTGCGCAGCAGGTCCATAATGGCGGAGACCTCCTCGGCAGGGCGCTTCCAGTTCTCGGTGGAGAAGGCATAGACGGTCAGGTAGGGGATGCCCAGATCCCGGCAGTAGTAAGCGATGGAGCGGAAGGTCTCCGCTCCGGCAGCATGACCGGCAGTGCGGGGCAGGCCCCGCTTCTTGGCCCAGCGGCCGTTGCCGTCCATAATGATGCCAATATGCTTTGGCAGGCGGGAGAGGTCAAGCTCTGCCTCCCCCGCCTGTTTTTTCTTAAATAATGCCATGAAATCAGACGGCCATCAGTTCGGCTTCCTTGGCTGCGGTCAGCTCGTCGATCTCCTTGATGCGCTTGTCGGTGACCTTCTGCAGTTCCTTCTCCAGGTCCTTCATATCGTCCTCGGTGATCTCGGACTTCTTCTCCATGGCCTGGATCTTGGTCATGGCGTCACGGCGGATGTTGCGGATGGCGACCTTGCCGTTCTCGCCATACTTCTTGACCTGCTTGGACAGTTCCTTACGGCGTTCCTCAGTGAGCTGAGGGAAGGTCAGACGGATGACCTTGCCGTCGTTCTGGGGGTTGATGCCCAGCTCGGAGACCAGGATGGCCTTCTCGATGCCCTTGAGCAGGGTGCCGTCCCAGGGCTGGATGACCAGGGTGCGGGGGTCAGGGGTGGAGATGCTGGCCACCTGATGGATGGGGGTCTCGGTGCCGTAGTACTCCACGGTGATGCGGTCCAGCACGCCTGCGTTGGCGCGGCCTGCACGGACGGAAGCAAAGTCGCTGACGACCACGTCTACGGTCTTCTGCATTTTTGCGTCATATTCTTTGATGATCTCGCTCATGATTACTGTTCCTCCTCAACGATAGTACCGATCCTCTCGCCCATGACCACTCTCTGGATGTTCTGAGGGTCTGCCAGGGCAAAGATCATGACAGGGATATGGTTTTCCTTGGCCAGGGCGGTGGCAGGCAGGTCCATGACCTGCAGGCTGTCTGCCAGGACCTTGGCATAGGTGATGCGGTCGAACTTCACCGCATTGGGGTCCTTCTTGGGATCAGCGCTGTAGACGCCGTCGATGTTTTTGGCCAGCAGGATCATGTCAGCCCCGATCTCTGCCGCACGGAGGACAGCCGCCGTATCAGTGGAGAAATAGGGGTTGCCGGTGCCGCCGGCGAAGATGACCACGGTACCCTCCTTCAGGTAGGCCTCTGCGGTATCCCGGGAATAGGGCTCTGCCACAGGACCCATGGCGAAGGACGTGAGGACCTTGGCCTTCTGGCCCTTCTGCTCCAGCACATCCTGGACGGCCAGGCTGTTGATGACAGTGGCCAGCATGCCCATCTGGTCGGCACGGCTGCGCTCCATCTTGTCGCCGCCATCCTTCAGGCCGCGCCAGATGTTGCCGCCGCCCACCACCAGACCGACTTCCACACCCAGGTCGGCACAGGACTTGATGACCTCACACACCTGGTGGATGAAAGCAAAGTCGTGGCCGCGGCCGGGCTGGCCTGCCAGGGCTTCACCGCTGATCTTCAGCAGGACCCGCTTGTACTTGGGATCGCTCATCTCTTTTCTACCTCCCAGCGCAAACGCGCTCAAATCCATCGTTTGCTATAGTTGGGTCTATTTTAATATAAATCTTTCATTTTGCATAGGGGGTTTTCGCAATTTTCGCAAAAAAGACGCCTCAACTGGTATGAAAAAGCCCCCGACAGAGTCAGGGGCTTTGAAAGATATGGGTTACATCTTGCCGACGGCCTCAAACTCGTCGGTGATCTCCTGAGAGGGTGCGGGGGTCAGCAGGGAGACCACCACGATGACCAGAGAGGAGAAGATGAACGCAGGCAGCAGTTCGTAGATGGACCACAGGCCGCCCAGCTTGGCGATGCCGTACTTCCAGATGAAGACCATGGCGGCACCGGCGATCATACCGGCCAGAGCGCCCTGCTTGGTGGTGCGCTTCCAGAACAGGGAGAAGAGGACCAGAGGACCGAAGGAGGCGCCGAAACCAGCCCAGGCGAAGGACACGATGCGGAAGACAGAACTGGCGGGGTTCCAGGCCAGGAAGACGCCCACGATGGCAATGCAGACGACGGTCACTCGGGCCACCAGCATGGAGGTCTTGTTGCTCATCTTGATGCCGCAGAAGCCCTGGAGCAGGTCCTGGGACACACCGGCAGCGGCGGTCAGCAGCTGGGAGTCGGCGGTGGACATGGTGGAGGCCATGATGCCCGCCAGAACGATGCCCGCCACGATAGCCAGGAAGGGACCGAAGGAGCTCAGCAGGTTGGCCAGCTGGATGATGATGGTCTCGGACTCGGCAGGGGTGCCCAGGAAGGGGATCTTACCGGCCTGGGAGACAGAGTAGCCGATGATACCGATGAAGATGGCCACGGACATGGAGATGATGACCCAGACGGTGCCGATGCGGCGGGAATACTTCAGCTTATCGGCATCCTCGATGGCCATGAAGCGGACCAGGATGTGGGGCATGCCGAAGTAACCCAGGCCCCAGGCCATGGTGGAGGCGATGGCCAGACCGCCATAGGTGGAAGCGGTACCCTCTGCCATGTTATGGCCCTGATTCAGGTTCAGGTAGCCGGGCAGGGCGCGGGCGTTGTCCATGACCACATCCAGGCCGCCGGCCTGGGCGATGCCGAAGCAGACGATGACGATGAGGGCAACGGACATGACCACAGACTGGATCAGGTCGTTGGTAGCAACGGCCAGGAAGCCGCCCAGCACGGTGTAGACCACGATGACGATGGCACCGGCCAGCAGGGCGGTGTGGTAGTCAATGGCGAAGAGGGAGTTGAACAGGGTGCCGATGGCCTTGAAGCCGGAGGCGGTATAGGGGATGAAGAAGATCAGGACCACGATGGCGGCGATGCAGGCCAGGGCGTGGCGGTTGTCCCGATAGCGGTTGGAGAAGAAGCTGGGCAGGGTGACGGAGTTGGTGGCCAGGGTGTAGTTGCGCAGACGCTTGGCCACGATCAGGAAGTTCAGATAGGTGCCCACCGCCAGGCCGATGGCGGTCCAGCCAGCCTCAGCCACGCCGGAGATGTAGGCCAGGCCAGGCAGGCCCATGAGCAGCCAGGAGCTCATGTCCGAGGCCTCGGCACTCATAGCGGTGACCAAGGGGCCCAGCTTGCGGCCGCCCAGATAGAACTCGCTGGAAGAGCCGCCGGAATTCTTGCGGCTGAAATAAACGCCAACCATGATGATGCCGACCAGGTAGAGAACGATGGTCGCCACGATCAGGATCTTCGTGCTTGTCATGTTATGTTTCCTCCTAAGTATCTCTCTTTCTCTTTCGTTCGTGAAAAAAGACCTGTGCTATCATATCACGACTTTCAATAGAACGCAACACAGAACGCAGTATAGACCACGGTCTATACTGCGTTCTGTGCTATTGATAAAAATCTTTTATTTTTCAGTCTTTTTTCTCTATACGATGTTCCGAACAGTTTTCTGCCCGAAAACTGCTCAAGAAACCAGGCATCACCTGAGAGGCATACTGGCCCAGGGAGTACTCCCCGCCCCGGAGGCACCAGTCGTACATGAGGGCCCGCTCGCTGAGGGCGTAGAGCCGGACCATCTCGCTGACGCTCTGGCGGTCGCTGAGTTCTCCCCTCTCCTGGCCCTGGGCGATGATCTTCCGCAGGAGGCGGTAATAGGTCCGCTGCTGGTTGAGCAGGTGACGCTCGCCGTTGGTGACCAGCTGGGTGGACAGGAGGCGGGCCAGCAGCTCGATGGAGACCTGATTCTCGATCATCCGGAAGAGCTGGCTGTTGAGAAACAAAAGCTGGTCCATGGCGGGCATAGACCGGTCCATGGTCTCCTGGAGGGCCTCGTACTTCTCGTCAAAGAGGTCGGACAGGGTGGACAGAAGGGCATCCTTGCCGTCGAAGTAGTGGTAGAAGGAGCCCTTGGAGGTCTGGGAGGTCTCGATGATCTCCTCCACGGTGGTCTCCTCGTAGCCCTGCTCGTAGAAGAGCTGCCAGGCTGCAGAGACGATTTTTCCTCGGGTGTTCCGGGGATTTTTCTTGGCCATAGGGCTGGCCTCCTTTCCTATTCCAAAGCCTCCCTTGTGTAAAGGGAGGTGCCGAGCGAATGCGAGGCGGAGGGATTGTATGGAACAAGCTGCGAATTCGCATAAACTATGTTAGAAACCGAATGGTTCTGCTGCACAATCCCTCAGTCACGGCTACGCCGTGCCAGCTCCCTTTGCACAAGGGAGCCTCTTCTGTCTTTCAAAACGCAGATCTTTACCCGAAATAGGCCTCAATGGTTGCCCGGTCAGCGGTGACGGAACCCTGGATCATGGTGGGCTGGCCGCCCCCTTTACCGCCCAGGGCCTGGTGGATCTCCTTGGACTTGGCCCGCAGGTCCACGTTCTTGCTGCCCATCACGTGGCGGTACTGGCCATCCTTACCCACAAAGACGGCGCAGATGCCCCCGCACTTCTCCATACCGGTGTTCACCAGGGTGCGCATGGACTGGCTGTCCAGGTCCTCCTCAAAGAGAATGATGTTGCCCTGGGTCTGGGGCAGGGACTTGGCCTTTTCGGTGACCAGAGCGGCCCGGGTCTCCTTCAGGGTCAGGTGGAGGGCTTCCAGCTCCTTCTGGAGACGCTCCACCCCCTGGAAGGCATTCTCCTGCTTCACGGACAGGGCGGCAGAGATGGCGGCCACGTTGGCCTGCTTCACCTTGTAGTCCCGGAAGGCCAGCTCGCCAGCAGCCATCCAGATGCGGATGCCGCCGCGATGACGCATGGTGGACAGGAGCTTCACCATGCCGATCTCGCCGGTGAGCTTCACATGGGGAGCGCAGCAGGCGCACACGTCGCAGCCGGGAATGGTGACAATGCGGACGTTCTCGGTGAGGTCCAGCTTGCTGCGGTAGTCCAGCTCTGCCAGGACCTCAGGGGCAGGGTACTCGGCGGTGATGGGGCGATTTTCCCAGATGATGCGGTTGGCCTGGGCCTCGATGTTCTCCACCTCTTCGGGGGTCAGCTCCTTGTCAAAGTCCAGGATGACCTCGTTCTCCCCCATGTGGAAGCCCACGTTGGTGCAGCCGTAGAGAGAGTGGGCCAGGCCGGAGACCACGTGCTCACCAGAGTGGCACTGCATCCGGGCAAAGCGCAGGGGCCAGTCCAGCTCGCCGGTGACGGTCTCCCCCACGGTCAGAGGAGCATCGGTCACATGGCAGATGCCCTCGGGGGTCTCCTGGACATCCAGAACGTTGGCCCCCCCCAGGGTGCCCTGGTCGGGAAGCTGGCCGCCCCCCTCAGGGAAGAAGGCAGTCTGGTCCAGGTACACGTGCCACTTCCCCTCCCCTGCCGGTGCGCAGGAGAGAACGGAAGCGGGGAAAAAGGACAGATGGCTGTCCTGATCGTAAAGCTTTATCGTCATATCAGTGGTTTCCCTTCTGTGTCAATGTCATTGTTGTGGGTCCATTATATACGGTTCGACCCGCTCTTTGCAAGAAAAACCGCACTCAAGGGGTTGTCCCACGTTGGATGGGACGATGTGGGCATCGTCCCCTACAAAAGTTTCGCCACGCCATGTAGGGAATGGTCTTGACCATTCCGCCCGTTCCCGCACCCACGTCGGAACGGTCAAGACCGTTCCCTACATAAAAATCGGCAAGTCCGGAGATGTAGGGGCGGATAGCATCCGCCCGGCCTGCCTTGCGGGTCATCGCCACGCTGCGGGCGGCTGATAGCCGCCCCTACATAGGTGGCCGTGCATAGAAAAACCGCGCTGGAAATTCCAACGCGGTTTGTGTTTCTTAGAGCAGAATTATTCCTGCATCGTGGCAGGACTCAATGGTCTCGTCATCCCAGATGGATGCCTGGACCTCGCCGATATGGGCCTTGCCCAGCAGAAGCATGGACAGACGGGACTGGCCGATACCGCCGCCGATGGTCAGGGGCAGCTCATCGTTCAGGAGCATCTTATGGAAGGCAAACTCTCTGCGGTCGTCACAGCCGGCAATGGTCAGCTGACGGTCCAGAGCCTTGGAATCTACACGGATGCCCATAGAGGACAGCTCGATGGCCTTGCCCAGCAGGTCATCCCACAGGAGGATATCGCCGTTGAGGGTCCAGTCGTCATAGTCGGGGGAACGGGTGTCATGGGGCTTGCCGGACTTCAGGGCGCCGCCGATGCCGATGAGGAAGGTGGTGGGGTGCTCCTTCACCCAGGCGTCCTCCCGCTCCTTGTCGGAGAAATCGGGGTACTTGTCCTCCAGCTCCTGGCTGGTGACGAAGCTCACCTCGGGGCTGATCTGGGGCAGGACGCACAGCTGGGGATAGACGGCCTGGAGGGTCTTCTGGGTATCCACCATAGCGTTGATGATGCCCTGGACCGTTGCCTTCAGGTAGTCCAGGTTCCGGTTTCGGGGGGCAATGACCTTCTCCCAGTCCCACTGGTCCACATAGATGGAGTGGAGGTTGTCGGGGACCTCCTCCCGGCGGATGGCGTTCATATCGGTGACCAGGCCCTCGCCCACGGGGAAGTGGTAGTTGTGCAGGGCCAGACGCTTCCACTTGGCCAGGGAGTGGACCACCTGGGCCTCTCGGGCAGCGGCGGGCACGTCAAAGGAGACAGGGCGCTCCTTGCCGCTCAGGTTGTCGTTCAGGCCGGAGGTGGACTCCACGAACAGAGGGGCAGAGACACGGCGCAGGTGAAGGTTGCCGCAGAGGGTGTCCTCAAAGACCCGCTTGAGCAGGGCGATGGCCTTCTGGGTGTCGTACAGGTTCAGCAGAGGTGCATAGTCTGCGGGAATGTAAGTCTTGGACATGGTTCGATACTCCTTGTTGGAATGTTCTGATTTATCCGTGGTAGAGCTTAGAAGTCTGGTACTTGGGTTCGCTGGTGAGGCGAACGCCCAGGCGGCGGAAGCTGTCCTCGTCGGCCTCGGACAGGATGACGGTGGTGTGGACCTCGCAGCCTCTCAGCTTCTGGAGCTGGGCCACCGCCTGCTTGGCGTTGGGGTCAGTGACAGCGCAGATGGACAGGGCCACCAGCAACTCATCGATGTGGAGGCGGGGATTCTTATTGCCCAGCACGTTGACCTTCAGGTTCTGAACGGGCTCAATGACCTCGGGAGAGATCAGGTGAACGTCATTGGGGATGCCGCCCAGGTACTTCAGGGCGTTCAGCAGCAGGGCGGAAGAACAGCCCAGCAGCTCGGAGGTCTTGCCGGTGAGGATCTTGCCGTCGGGCATCTCCATGGCGGCGGCGGGCTCACCGGTCCGCTCAGCCACCTCCAGAGCGGGAGGCACGACCGCACGGCTCTCGCCGGTGAGGCCCAGCTGCTTCATGAGCAGTTCGATCTTGTAAATGGAGCTGCCGTCGGTGCGGCCCTTGCGATAGCGGGCCTGCTCGGTGTAGAACCGGCGGAGGATCTCCTCCTTGGAGGCCTGGCAGACGGCATCGTCGTCAATGATGCAGTAGCCCACCATATTCACGCCCATATCCGTGGGGGACTGGTAGGGGCAGGCCCCGGCAATGTGCTCGAACATGGTCTTGAGCACAGGGAAGACCTCCACGTCACGGTTATAGTTGACGGTGGTGACCCCGTAGGCCTCCAGATGGAAGGGGTCGATCATGTTCACGTCGTTCAGGTCGGCGGTGGCGGCCTCATAGGCCAGATTCACCGGGTGCTTCAGGGGGAGGTTCCAGATGGGGAAGGTCTCGTACTTGGCATAGCCGGCCTGGATGCCCCGCTTGTTTTCATGGTAGAGCTGGCTCAGGCAGACAGCCATCTTGCCGCTGCCAGGACCGGGCGCAGTGACCACCACCAGGGAGCGGTCGGTCTCAATATAGTCGTTTCGGCCGAAGCCATCGTCGCTGACGATGTGGGGCAGGTCGTAAGGGTAGCCATCAATGGAGTAGTGGCGGTAGACCTTGATGCCCAGGTTCTCCAGCTGGGACTGGAAGAGCTCGGCGGCGGACTGGCCGCTGAACCGGGTGAGGACCACACTGCCCACCTGGAAGCCAAAGGAGCGGAAGGTGTCGATGAGGCGAAGGGTATCGGAACCATAGGTGATGCCCAGGTCGCCGCGGACCTTGCTCTTTTCCAGGTCCATGGCAGAGACAGCCACCACGATCTCCACCTGCTCCTTGAGCTGCATGAGCATCCGGATTTTGGAGTCGGGGTGGAAGCCGGGCAGGACCCGGGAGGCATGGTGGTCGTCAAAGAGCTTACCGCCGAACTCCAGGTACAGCTTGCCGCCGAACTGGCTGATGCGGGAGCGGATATGCTCGGACTGCATTTCCAGGTATTTCTCATTGTCGAAGCCAAGTCGTTCGATCATGGTTCTCGCTTCCTCTCATTGGATTCTCTATTGTGTCAGGCAAATCTGCCAATACTTATCCATCATACAGAGATAACTGTACCATAATTGTATGAAAAGTCAACATCTGTGCATGATTATTGTGGAGGTTGACGAACAAGATATCTGCCTGTTTTTGGATGAAATGATTTCTCTGTGCAAGCTGACAGCCAATCCCAACAGAATCTATTGCCACTTCACTTATTTTATGGTATAATGCGGTGTTTAGAAAGGGACAAAATATCCTCTTCACTTTATGATACGATCAAAATAGCGACAAGGAGCTATGTAATATGCTGGAACTGAAAGGACTTTCCTATCAGGTCGACAACGGCGGCGGCACCACCGCCAACATTCTCAACGGCATCGACCTGACTGTTTCTGACAATAAGTTTATTGTCATCACCGGCCCCAACGGCGGCGGCAAGACCAGCCTGGCCAAGACCATCATGGGTCTGTACCAGCCCACCGGCGGTCAGATCCTGTGGAACGGGACCGACATCACCAACATGAACATCACTGACCGTGCCAAGCTGGGCATCAGCTATGGCTTCCAGCAGCCCCCCCGCTTCAAGGGCATGCGGGTCCGGGACCTGCTGGAGCTGGCCTCCGGCACCAAGCTGACCCGGGACGAGTGCTGCTCCTACCTGAACCGAGTGGGCCTGTGCGCCGCCGACTATGTGGACCGTGAGATGGACACCTCCCTCTCCGGCGGCGAGGTCAAGCGAATTGAGATCGCCACCATCCTGGCCCGCCCCAACGGCCTGCTGATCTTCGACGAGCCCGAGGCCGGCATCGACCTGTGGTCCTTTGCCAAGCTCACCGAGACCTTCCGCATGATCCACGCCCGCCGGGAGAACACCATCATCGTCATCTCCCACCAGGAGCGCATCATCGACCTGGCCGACGAGATCGTCATGGTCTCCGACGGCAAGGTGGTCCGCCACGGCCCCAAGGAGGAGCTCATGATCCACATCCTGGCCGAGACCGGCAACGGCTGCGACTTCCTCAGAGGCGCAACCTGCCACGACCAACACAAGGAGGGCTGACCCCATGGCAAATAACGTAGATATCAACCTCCTGCGTGAAATCGCAGACCTGGAAGGCACCCCCAAGGGGGCTTACAACATCCGCAAGAACGGCCAGTTGGTCTCCCGAGGCATCAACGCCAACATCGACATCGTCACCAAGGAAGACAAGCCCGGCATCGACATCTTCATCAAGGACGGCACCAAGAACCAGTCCGTCCACATCCCCGTCATCATCACCGAGACCGGCCTGGATGAGCTGGTATACAACGACTTCCACATCGGCGCTGACTGCGACATCGTCATCGTGGCCGGCTGCGGCATCCACAACGCCGGCGACAAGAAGTCTGAACACTCCGGCATCCACACCTTCCACATCGGTGAGAACTCCAAGGTCCAGTACGTGGAGAAGCACTACGGCGAGGGTGAGGGCACCGGCGAGCGGGTCATGAACCCCCGCACCGAGGTCTACCTGGAGAAGAACGCCTCCATCCAGCTGGACACCACTCAGCTGCGGGGCGTGGACTCCACCGAGCGCTACACCAAGATCGTGGTGAAGGAGGGCGCTGAGGCCATCGTCACCGAAAAGCTGCTGACCCACGACAAGCAGAAGGCAGTCTCTGAGATGGACATTTATCTGTCTGGCAAGGGCGCCAGCAGTCGGGTCATCTCCCGCTCTGTTGCCCAGGACGATTCCGAGCAGATTTTCTATCCCCGGATGATCGGCGACGACGAAAGCTTCGGCCACGTCCAGTGCGACTCCATCCTCATGGGGCAGGCCAAGATCCAGTCCATCCCTGCCATCATCGCCAACCACCCTGACGCTCAGCTGGTCCACGAGGCCGCCATTGGCCGCATCGCCGGTGACCAGCTGCTGAAGCTCATGACTCTGGGCCTCACCGCGGAAGAGGCAGAGGAGGAGATCCTCAATGGCTTCCTGCGTTAAGGAAGGGCGGCTGTACGTAGGCCAGGACCCCTACCTGGGTCAGATCCGGGGCCTGGACCCCTGGGCCGTGGACAACGGCATCCATGTGATCAGCATCACCCCGGAAAAGACCGAGGGCATCATGATGATCGGTGAGCAGAACACCCAGCAGTACGGCACCGTCCACGGCGGCATGCTGGTGGCCTTTGCCGACACCATCGCCGGCCACAGCCTGGTCCCCCATGGCAAGATGTGCGTCACCCAGAGCAGCACCGTGAACTTCCTGCGGCCGGCTGCCGGGGCCTATCTTTTCTGCCGGGCCACCCCGGTGAAGGTGGGCCGCACCGTCTGCGTGGTCTCTGTGGAGCAGCGCAACGACAAGGATGAGCTGGTGACCACCGCCCTCTTCAGCTTTACCCCCATCCAGGATGTGGAACCCCTCACCCTGGAGCCCAAATACCCTGACCTCAGGTTTTGATTGAAACAGGCAAGCCGTTTCAATCAAAAGAGATTGCGGTCTGCTGCAGCGCACGCCTTGTTCCAAGGCGCACGTTTGCAGACCGAGAAGTGTTTTCCGGCACGCACATGTCGCGCCGGAAAACAAATTGAACGTTATTTCGTCGCCAAGGCGACGAAACTCTGCGAGGCTCTCTATAACAAAAAAACGGAGCGGATAGCTCCACTCCGTTTTTCTTATGGAATTATTTTATACGTCCCAGTCCTCGAACTCATCGTCGTAGGTCTCCAGGCTGTCGTCACACTTGCACAGGCAGCAGCAGGAGGACAGCTTGTTCCGAATGTCACAGAAGAGCTGCTTGAACTCATCCAGATAGGCGATGATCACGCAGGCAAAGGCGACCAGCTCCAGGCAGACAGCAGCGATCGTCAGGATGTTTTGAGTCATCTTGGTCATTTTCATACAAAAACCTCCCCGTTAGAGTTGCATACATTCCGTTATGTATGGTAGTATTCTACATGATAACATAGGAAAATTCAATGCACTCAAGCATTTTCCCCACAGCTTTTTCGAACCCACGGACAGGCATGAGCCTGACACAGAAAGGATGGAATCACTATGCGGTTTCAGAACGATAAAGGCGAGATCCAGATCAGCAGCGAAGTCTTTACCACCATCACCGGCGCAGTTGCCACCAGCTGCTTCGGCGTGAAGGGTATGGCCGCCCGCTCCAAGAAGGACGGTCTGGTCCACCTGCTCAGAAGCGAATCCATGGCAAAGGGTGTGCGGGTCCTCTTCCACGAGGACGATGCCATCTCCATTGAGCTGCACATCGTCGTGGACAATGGCGTGAACCTCACCGCCGTGACCAACTCGATCATCAGCGAGGTCCGTTACAACGTCAACCAGATGACCGGCGTGGAAGTCCGGGCCGTGGACGTCTATGTGGACTCCATGCAGATCGACTGATTGAGAAGGAGTATACATTATGGTACAGTTCATTGACGGCGCAATGCTGGCACGGATGATCGTCCATGCCTCCGCCTCCCTGAATGCAGAAAAGCAGAAGATCAACGAGCTCAACGTCTTCCCCGTACCCGACGGCGACACTGGCACCAACATGGGCCTGACTATCAGCACCGCAGCCGCAGAGCTCCAGAAGAAGAACCCCACTACCGTGGGCCAGGCCGCTTCCGTGAATGCCTCCGCCATGCTTCGGGGCGCCCGCGGCAACTCCGGCGTTATCCTCTCCCTCATCTTCCGTGGCTTCTCCAAGGCCCTGAAGGACAAGGAGACCATGGACGGCATTGACCTGGCTGACGGCCTGAACGCAGGCGTCATCGCCGCCTACAAGGCCGTTATGAAGCCCGCAGAGGGCACCGTCCTCACCGTCTCCCGTATGGCAGGTGACCGTGCCGGCCGTGCCGCTGAGGAAAACACCGCCATCGAGTACGTGCTGGAGTCCGCCATCCTCCAGGCTGAGCAGACCCTGGCTGAAACCACCGACATGAACCCCGTCCTGAAGAAGGCCGGCGTGGTGGACGCAGGCGGCATGGGCTTCCTGGTCATTCTGAAAGGCATGCTGGACGAGCTGCGCGGCATCCCCATGCCCGAGAGCGGCGAAGCCGCTCCCGTCCAGAAGGAAAAGGCTGACTTTGCCTCCTTCGAGACCGGCGACATCACCTTCGGTTACTGCACCGAGTTCATCTGCTCCCGTGACAACGACAAGGACCCCGAAGCCCTCCGTGCCTTCCTGGACGGCATGGGCGACAGCCTAGTGCTGGTGGAGGACGATGAGATCATCAAGGCCCACGTCCACACCAACCACCCCGGCAAGGTCCTGGAAGAGGCCCTTACTTACGGCGGCCTGCTGATGGTCAAGGTGGAGAATATGCGCGAGCAGCACACCGAGCTGGCCGAGGGCGCCCAGACCCAGGCTCCCGCTGAGGAGGCCGAAGAGGTCATGGAGGATGTCGCTCCCGAGAAGAAGTACGGCTTCGTGGCCGTGGCAGCCGGCGACGGCCTGGCCAAGGTTTTCCAGGACCTGGGCGTGGACGGCGTCATCTCCGGCGGCCAGACCATGAACCCCTCCACCGAGGATATCCTGCGGCAGATCAAGAAGACCCCCGCCGAGGTGGTCTACGTCCTGCCTAACAACAAGAACATCATCATGGCTGCCCAGCAGTGCGTGGACCTGGTGGAGAACAAGCAGGTCATCGTCCTGCAGGCCAAGACCGTGCCCCAGGGCATCTCTGCCATGATCGCCGTGGACCCCGACGGAGAAGTGGCAGACAACACCGAGGCCATGAGCGAGGCCATGGGAGCTGTGACCACCATGGAAATCACCTACGCCGCCCGTGACTCCGAGTTTGACGGCGCCGCCATCAAGGAAGGTGACTACCTGGCTCTGGTGGACAACCAGCTCTTCGGCACCGAGCAGGACCTGAACGCCATCCTGGACAAGCTGGCCGCCGAGGCCAACGACCGAGAGGGTGAGTTCATCAACATCTTCTACGGCGAAGACGTGGACCAGGAAGCAGCAGAGGCTGCCGCAGCCCGGTTCGAGGCCATCTGCCCCGATGCAGAGATCTCCGTCCTGGCAGGCGGTCAGCCCGTCTACCACTACCTGATTTCTGTGGAATAATTTCAGCAAATGCCAAAAGGGCACGGGAAAACCCGTGCCCTTTCTTTTACTCCCGCCGGTACTTCTCCCGGGTGGCGATGCCGCCCCGGATGTGCCGCTCGGCCTTGTTCTGCTCCAGAACGTCCTTCACCTGCAGGTACAGGGGGCGGTTGAAGACAGGAAGCCTTTGGGAAAGATCTTTATGTACCGTGGACTTGCTGATGCCGAAATGCTTGGCCGCACTCCGCACCGTCCCTTTTGTTTCCATGATATACAGGGCCAGGTCACAGGCCCGCTCTTCGATGTCCGTCCGCACGTTCCACCACTCCCAACATGTCTGTGCATCATCCTATGTTGGGAGGGCAAAAAATAGAAGGGCCGCAGCAGGTTTTCTGCTGCGGCCTTGTTCAGCTCTCCATGTGTCGGCCCAAGAACCCAGCAATGGTCTGGGCCAGCTTATACTCGTCCTCCCCTACCGTCACCTTCCCTGCATCGGCCATGAAGACCACACAGCCCAGCACATCCCCCTCTGCCAGGATGGGAGCGGCAGTGGTGACCACATAGTGGTCGGAGTAGTCGCTGACAGGCAGATCCCGTCCCCCCTCCTGATGCTGGTAAATCTGGCGGCCCTCCAGGACCTGGGACAGGGCAGGGGAAATATTTTTCCCGGTGATCTCCCGCCGGGAGGCCCCTGCCACAGACAGGCACACGTCCCGGTCGGTGATGGTCACCATCCGGCCGGTGGCCTTATGGAGGGAGTCACACAGCTGGGCAGAGAAGTCCCCCAGGCCGCCCATGAGGGAGTACTTTTTGAAAACCACGCCGCCGTCGTTATTCGTAAAAATTTCCAGCGGGTCCCCTTCCCGGATGCGCATGGTCCGGCGGATCTCTTTGGGGATGACCACTCGGCCGAGGTCATCAATTCTTCTTACGATTCCTGTTGCTTTCATGCATCGAAACTCCTTTTTCTCGATCTCGAAGCTAGTATGTGGAAAAATGGTGGAATCATGCATCCTTTTCCGGTTCACAGCAGATCCGCCCACCAAGAAAAAACATCTTGTCATGGCTTCCCTCCTGTCGTAAAATGTTTTTGATTCCATCTCCTGCTTGACACGAAGGGAGCACTTTATGACAAAACTATCCTCTGGCCCCAGGGATGCCAGTGCAGAACTTCTGCGGATCCTGGCCGCGTTCTTTGTGGTTATGATCCATGTCTCCGCCACAGAAACCGGCATCGCCATCGCTTATAACGCTTTCGCCCGGTTCTCCGTCCCCCTCTTTATCCTCCTCAGCGGGCGCTTCCTGCTGAGCAAAGAACGTTCTATCCCGGAAGTCTTCCGAAAAGGCGGACGGCTGCTGGCCATGATGGTGGTCTGGTCCGCCCTTTATTACGGCTTCTTTACCCTTATGGGCAGCAGACCGGACCTGCCCATTTGGAAGTACCTGCTCACCGAGCCCATTCACCTCTGGTACCTTTGGGCCGCTGCTGCTCTCTATCTGATGACCCCCGTCCTCTATGTGTTCTGCAGCCATGCCTCCAAAGAGGTGTATCAATACACCCTCGTCGGTACGTTTCTGCTGGGCTCTATTCTGTTCATCCTCCTTCGGTCGGAGTGTTTCCCGTTTTTGGCTGAGATCGTTGACCAGGCCAAGCTCCCCTACCAGCTGGGCTTCGTCTTCTGCTTCCTTCTGGGAGACTACACCTCCCGCTTCCCCTTGAAGAGGCCTGCCCCTGTGGGTTGGACCCTGTTCCTCCTGGCCTCCCTGGTCAATGTGGGCGCCAACCTTTGGCTGGCAGAAACCAGCGTCAGCACTCTTTTGCTGAGTTTTTTCACCCCTGCCAGTCTGCTGGCTGGCGCAGGCCTTTACTGGGCCGTTCAGGGATTTGCCCTGCCCGGCAGTACCGCCAAATGGGTCCGGAGTTGGTCTGCCTGCACGCTGGGCATCTATCTGGCCCACCCGATGCTCCTCCACCTGTTGACCCCCTGGCGGAGCGCCCTGGGGCTCCCTGCTGTTGTTGAGGTTCCCCTGGTGACCATTCTGGTCTTTGCCCTCTCCTCCCTGTTGGTTTTCCTCTTCCGGAAAATCTTTCACTCTCTTTCCCGGACATAAAAACAGCCATCGGCGCTCACGCCGATGGCTGTTTTGCCTGTTATACAGTATTTCTATATGGTTTTATATTGACAGGGTCTTTGGAAAAGAGTACACTGAGTCTGACAAAATATGCACATCATTCGTCGATTCAAAGGATTTTGTGCATACTTATTCAATCACACTTTTAACGAAAGGAGATTTTTCATCATGCAAAAACTCAACGCACCCGCTCGGCTCCTGGCTGTGGTAATGGCCCTGGTGATGGCTCTGTCCTGCACTGCCCTGGCCGCCCCCACCG
>JAFXCU010000007.1 GCA_017521345.1 Ruminiclostridium sp.
AATATACCTTTTTGTAAAGGTTGAGGATGTCCTCTTCTGTGATTGGCTGTGGGTTACCGCCTGTGCAAACGTCGTTAAAGGCATCCTTTGCAAGCTGTTCAAGGGCTTCTTCTGGAATACCGATTTCTCTAAGGGTTTGTGGAATGCCAAGGTCAAGGGATAGCTGCTTTACTGCCTCAACTGCTGCCTTTGCCGCCTCTTCATCACTCATGCCTGTTGTGTCAACGCCCATAGCTCTTGCAATTCTACCATACTTAACGATAGATGAAGGCATATTGAATTCCATTACAGTTGGCAAAAGGAGTGCGTTTGCAACACCGTGTGCAATATCAAATCTTGCGCCCAGTGGGTGAGCCATTGAGTGAACACAGCCAAGACCAACATTGGAAAATGCCATGCCTGCAACGTATTGACCAAGAGCCATTTGCTCACGTGCCTCCATATTGGAGCCGTCGAAGGTGGCTGTCCTTAGGTTATCTGCAATAATCTTAATGGCGTTAATTTCCAAAATGTTGGAAAGGTGCCAAGCTCCCTTTGTGATGTAGCCTTCAACCGCGTGGGTGAGTGCGTCCATACCGGTAGCCGCTGTCAAGCCCTTTGGCATAGAAGCCATAAGCTCAGCATCTACAATAGAAAGAACAGGAATATCATTTGCGTCAACAGATCCAGCAGGTTGTCCCGGTTTTCGGGAGCTGCCGCCTGTGTGACCATGGCCATCCGGCGGATGTTGGCCTTCACCCGGGCCATCAGTTCCCGGATGGAGAAGGGCTTGGTGATATAGTCGTCGGCGCCCAGGTCCAACCCTAAGATCTTGTCCTGCTCGGTCTCCCGAGCGGTGATGATGAGAACAGGGGTGTTCAGACCCTTGTCCCGGATGGTCTTGCAGACCTCAAAGCCGTTCATCACCGGAAGCATCAGATCCAGAAGGATCAGGTCGGGATTTTCCCCCAGGGCCAGCTCCAGACCGGCCTTGCCGTCGTAGGCCTCCAGGGTGGCATAACCCTCCTTCTGGAGGTTAAAGCGGAGGATGTCCACGATGTTCTTTTCATCCTCCACGATCAAAACCTTTTTACGGTCTTCCATCATGTCCCTTCCTTTCTGTCAGCCCTGCTTTCCCAGAAGCAGAGAGGCCTTCAGGATACCTGCCAGGGTCTTGCTGTCCTTGATCTCTCCCCGGGCTGCCATATCAACCAGTTCCCCATAAGGGATGCGGACCACTTCCACGAACTCCCCGTCATCGGGGTGAACGGGACCCTGGACCAGGTCTTTGGCAAAGAACAGGTGGATCTTCTCTTCAAAGATGCCGGGAGAGGAATAGATGCAGCCCATGGGCTCATAGGTCTTGGGAATGAGGCCGGTTTCCTCGGCCAGCTCCCGCAGGCCGCTGTCGGCAGGGTCCTCACCGGGCTCCAGCTTGCCGGCGGGTAGCTCCAGGACCACCTCTCCCATGGCATAGCGGAACTGGCGCACCAGGATGACGTTGTCCGCCTCGTCCATGGCAAAGACCGCCACAGCGCCGGGGTGAGAGACCACCTCCCGGTTGGCGATGCGGCCATCCATAAGCTTGGCCTTGTCCATGCGAACATTGACGATATAGCCCTCGTACACGATCTGCTGAGAGACCATCTCTTCCTTCAGTTCCATCATAATAAACACCTCGTTTTCAGGTCGATTTCTCCTTAACTATATAATTATAACACACTTCATGGACTCTGCCAACTTCTTTTCCCATCCCTGGGGATCATTGCATTTGCCCTGCTCCCGCCGGGCCGGTATAATGGGGGCATCTCATCCTTGGAGGTCCCCATGAATATCTATGCCCAGGGCGCCGCGCTCTTTCTCTCCCGGGAGGAGCTGGCCGCCCACCATCTCATCCCGGAAACCCTCACCCACCGGGAGGCCCTTCCCCTAATCTGCCAGGCCCTACGGCAGTCCGGCCGTCCTATTCCCCCCTGCTTGGAGATCCAATGTTTTCCAGGACGCCACGGAGTCCTGTTATTTCTCCGTTCCAGAGTGGAAGATATCCCGTCGGATGGTTGTTTTTCTGTCACTTTTTCATAAAATTTGAGATTATTTCGCCAGAATCACTGATTTTGCTAATTTTCTTCTTTTATTTTCCGGTATATGATGCTATAATATCTTTGCAGTATGGCGACTTGCGGTCTGCCATCGATATTGCTTACTGGTTCCGCGTACATTTGTGTACGGATTTCGGAAATGATATATACTGACCCGGAGCCCTGCTCCGACGTGTCTGCTTTCGATACCTGAAAAGAAGGTGCCCATTTTGACTAAATACGTGATCCATGGCGGAAAGCCTCTCCACGGAGAGGTTGAGATCAGCGGCGCAAAAAATGCTGCTGTGGCCATTCTTCCTGCGGCTTTACTGGTGGACGGCGTCTGCCGCATCGAAAACGTCCCCAACATCAGTGACGTGACCCTGATCCTCGGCATCCTGAAGGACCTGGGCGCCAACGTCCGCATCATCAATAAGACCACCGTTGAGCTGGACTGCTCCAAGGTGAACAAGCAGAACGTTCCCTACGAGCTGGCCCGGCAGATTCGTGCGTCCTACTATCTCATTGGTGCCCTCCTGGGCCGCTTCGGCAAGGCCGAAGTGCCCCCTCCCGGCGGCTGCGACCTGGGCGTCCGCCCCATCGACCAGCACCTGAAGGGCTTCAATGCCCTGGGCTCCGAGATCCAGATCGAGAACGGCTACATTTACGCCGTGGCTCCCCAGGGCCGCCTCCAGGGTGCCCCTGTCTACCTGGATGTGGTCTCCGTGGGCGCAACTATGAACATCATGCTGGCCGCTGCTCTGGCCGACGGCATGACCATCATCGAGCCCGCCGCCAAGGAACCCCACATCGTGGACCTGGCCAACTTCCTGAACTCCATGGGCGCTGACATCATGGGCGCAGGCACCGACGTCATCAAGATCCGCGGCGTGAAGAAGCTCCACGGCGGCACCTACTCCATCATCCCCGACCAGATCGAGGCCGGCACCTTCATGACTGCCGTAGCCGCTGCCGGCGGCGAGGTCCGCATCAACAACATCATCCCCAAGCACATGGACTGCATCACCGCCAAGCTGGTGGAGATGGGCGTTCAGGTGGAGGAGGACGGCGATGCCCTCATCGTTCGCCGCACCGGAAAGCTCACCCGCACCAACGTGAAGACCATGCCCTACCCCGGCTTCCCCACCGATATGCACTCCCAGATCGCCGTGGCGCTCTGCCTGGCAGAGGGCACCAGCATCATCACCGAGGGTATCTGGGACAACCGCTGGCGCTACGTGGATGAGCTCCGCCGCATGGGCGCCAACATCCAGGTGGACGGCAAGGTCGCCGTGGTGGAAGGCGTCAAGCAGCTCACCGGCGCTCCCGTCTGCGCTACCGACCTTCGTGCCGGTGCCGCCATGGTGGTGGCCGGTCTGGCCGCCAACGGCACCACTGAAATCGAGCAGATCCACTATATCGAGCGCGGCTACGACAACATCGTGGAAAAGCTCTCCAAGCTGGGTGCAGATATCCAGGAGAAGAAGATCACCGAAGAGGATTGGCGCACCAGCGCTGGATAACGCCGCCCTCTCCCATACACCAACGATAAACGGACGGCGGACCTCCGCTGTCCGTTTTTTGCTATTTCCAACCACAGGAGAACACTATGGTCAACATCCACCTTTTCTGCGTAGGCAAGCTGAAGGAAAAGCACTTCGCCGCTGCCTGCGCCGAGTATGAAAAACGTCTGGGGGCCTTCTGCAAGCTCACCATCACTGAGCTTCCCGAGGAACGCCTGCCCGACAACCCCTCCCAGGCCCAGATCGACGCCGCCCTGGAAAAGGAGGCCGCCAATCTCTTCCAGAAACTCCCCAAGGGAGCCAAGCTCATCGCCATGTGCGTGGAGGGCAAGCTCCTCTCCAGTGAGGCCCTGGCTGCCCAGGTGGAGAAGTGGACAGTGGAGGGTGCCTCCCACCTGGCTCTGGTCATCGGCGGGTCCTTTGGCCTCCACCCTTCCGTGAAAGAACGGGCCCAGCTGCGCCTGTCCATGTCCCCCATGACCTTCCCCCACCACCTGGCACGAGTCATGGTCCTGGAGCAGGTCTACCGGGCCTTTCAGATCAACCTTGGTACCCGGTACCACAAGTGACCCCCGGATGAAAGGAGAATCCCTATGTCTTATCAGGAACGCTATGCACGCTGGCTGAACAGCTCCGCCCTCTCTCCCCAGGAAAAGGCAGAGCTGGAGGCCATGAAGAATAACCCCCAGGAGATCGAGGACCGCTTCTTCAGCATGCTGGAGTTTGGCACCGCCGGTCTGCGGGGCGTCATGGGCCTGGGCCTGCGCCGGATGAACGTCCATGTGATCCGTCACGCCACCCAGGCTTTCGCCCAGGTCATCCTGGCGGAAGGTCCCGCAGAGGCCGCCAAGGGCGTGGCCATCTGCTTCGACTGCCGGGTGAACTCTGATCTCTTCGCCCGGGAGGCCGCCTGTGTCATGGCTGCCAACGGCATCCCTGTCAAACTCTTCGAGTCCATGCGCCCCACTCCCGAGCTGTCCTTCGCCGTCCGGGAGCACGGCTGCATTGCCGGCCTCAACGTCACCGCCAGCCACAATCCCCCTGAGTACAACGGCTACAAGGTCTACTGGGAGGACGGCGCCCAGCTGCCCCCCCACCACGCCGCCGCCATCGCCAAGGTCATGGAGGAGATCGACGTCTTTGACGGGGTCAAGTCCATGGACTATGACACCGCCCTGGCCCAGGGTCTCATCACCCTGATAGGCAAGGAGACCGACGACAAGTTCCTGGGGCATGTCCTGGCCCAGATCAACGACAGGGAGTCCGTTGCCCAGGTGGCAGACACCTTCACCATGGTCTACAGCCCCTTCCACGGCACCGGCTACCAGCAGGTCCCCTATGTGCTGAAGGAGCTGGGCATACGCAACCTCCACTGTGTGCCCGAGCAGATGGTCATCGACGGCACCTTCCCCACGGTGAAGTCCCCCAACCCCGAGACCCCCGAGAGCTTCGCCCTGGCCCGGAAGCTGGCCGAAGAGGTCAACGCCGACTTCATTCTGGGCACCGACCCTGACGCTGACCGGGTGGCCATCCAGGTGAAGGACCGGCAGGGCCAGTACGTCCAGCTCTCCGGCAACCAGACCGGCGTGCTGCTGCTGGACTACCTGCTGTCCGCCAAGAAGCGGGCCGGGACCCTGCCGGAAAACCCCGTGGCCCTCAAGTCCATCGTCACCACCAACATGGCCCGGAAGGTGGCTGAGGCCCACGGCCTGACCTTCTATGACACCTTCACTGGCTTTAAGTTCATGGCCGAGAAGAAGAACCAGCTGGAAGCCGCCGGAGAGGGCCACGTGGTCTTCTCCTACGAGGAGTCCATCGGCTACATGATCGGCGACTTCGTCCGGGATAAGGACGCTGTCACCGCCTCCCTCCTGCTCACCGAGATGACCGCCTGGTATGCCGCCCAGGGCATGAACCTGCTGGAAGCCCTGGAGGTCCTCTATCAGAAGCACGGCTACCACGGGGAAAAGACCGTGAACCTGGTGATGCCCGGCCTGGAGGGCATGGCCAACATGAAGGCCCTCATGGCAAAGCTCCGGGCAGAGCCCCTGACCGACGTGGCAGGTACCCCTGTGGCGGTCCGCCGGGACTACCAGGACGGCTCTGAGACCGATGTGGCTTCCGGTTCCGTCACCACCATGGAGCTGGTGGGGTCCAACGTCCTCCAGTACCGTCTGGCCGACGGCACCGACCTCTTCGTCCGTCCCTCCGGCACCGAGCCCAAGATCAAGGTCTACGTGCTGGCTGTTGGTTCCAGTGGGACAGACTGCCAGGAAAAGGTGGCAAAGTACACCGCCTGGGCGGAGAGCCTGAAGGAAATGGTATAAGCATTTGCGCCTCCCTCGAAAGAGGGAGGCTTTTTTGCATATTGTCCTCCTTCGGCGCATATCCTCCACCAGAACATTTCGGGGAGGTTTCTGCCATGAAGAAACTCTGTGCCATACTACTGCTCCTGACATCCTGTCTCTTCCTCCTGCCCGTATCGGCAGCGGGACCGGAGACCAACGCCAAGGCCGTCCTTCTAATGGAAAAGACCACCGGAGAGGTCCTCTACGAGGAGAACCCCCACCAGGTCCTGGAGCCCGCCAGCGTCACCAAGGTCATGACCATGCTGCTGATCATGGAGGCCCTGGACAGCGGGGCCATCACCCTGGAGACCATGGTTCCCGTGTCGGCCCACGCCGCCGGGATGGGAGGCTCCCAGGTGTACATGGAGGAGGGGGAGCAGTTCTCCGTCCACGAGATGCTCAAGGCCATCGCCGTGGCCTCAGGAAACGATGCCTCGGTGGCCATGGCCGAGTACCTGGCCGGGAGCGAGGGTTCCTTCGTGGAAAAAATGAACGCCCGGGCGGCGGAGCTGGGCATGGCGGACACGGTCTTTCAGAACTGCACCGGTCTGCCCGCCGAGGGTCACCACACCTCGGCTTACGACATCGCCCTCATGTCCCGGGAGTTGATTTTGAACCACCCGGACATCCGCACCTACACCACCATCTGGATGGACACCCTCCGGGATGGGACCTTCCAGCTGTCCAACACCAACAAGCTCATCCGGTTCTACGACGGGGCCACTGGCCTGAAGACCGGCTCCACCGATGGGGCCCTCTACTGCATCTCCGCCACCGCCGAGAAGGAGGGCATGGAGCTCATCGCCGTGGTGCTGGGGTCCCCCACCTCGGCAGACCGGTTTGAGACCGCCAAGGCCACGTTGACCTACGGCTTCGCCAACTACGCCCTGGTGACCGCCGCTCCCTCGGAGCCCATCAATCCCATTGAGGTCGTGTTGGGCAAAGAGGTCCAGGTCCAACCGGTGCTGGCAGGGAGCGCCCAGCTCCTGCTGCCCAAGGGAGATGCCGGGAAGATCACCACCACCGTGGACCTGCCGGACTCCCTCCAGGCTCCGGTGGAGGAGGGCCAGGAGCTGGGGACTCTCACCGTCCTGGTGGATGGCCAGGAGCGAACCAGGCTGACCTTGGTGGCTGAGACCGGGGTGGATCGGCTGAGCCTGGGAGAAATCTATAAAGGCTTACTGTGTACGCTGTTCTGTGTTGCATAAAAGAAGGCTTCCCAAAGGGGAAGCCTTGACTTTTGTTCAGGGGTTCATTACAATATAACACGATTTTTGAGACTCTATCCTGAAAGAGGTTTTGATATGAACACCATTTATCTGGACCACGCCGCCACCACCCGGGTGATCCCCGAGGCCGCCCAGGCCGCCCTGCAGGTGATGACCGAGGAATACGGCAATCCCTCCTCCCTCCACCATCTGGGTGTCCAGGCCGCCAAGGATCTGGCCGCCCGCCGGGAGACCGTGGCCAAGACCCTGGGCTGCAAGGCTGATGAGCTCTTCTTCACCTCCTGCGGCACCGAGGGGGACAACTGGGCCATCCAACTGGCCATTCACCTGAACCGCCACAAGGGCAAGCACATCATCACCACCTCTATCGAGCACTCCGCCGTGCTGGAACCCATCAAGAAGCTGGAGACCCAGGGCTACGAGGTCACCTATCTGGACCCCGACGCCAACGGCCGGGTGACCCTGACCGACCTGGAGGCCGCCCTGCGGCCCGACACCGTCCTGGTGGCCATGATGCTGGTGAACAACGAGACCGGCGCCATCCAGCCCGTGGCCGACGCCGCCCGCCTTCTGAAACGGAAGAAGTCCAGCGCCTTCCTCCACTGCGACGCCATCCAGGGCTTTTTGAAGATCCCCTTCACCGTCAAGAGCCTGGGGGCCGACACCATCGCCATCAGCGGCCACAAGATCGGCGCCCCCAAGGGCATCGGCGCTCTGTACATCAGCCCCAAGCTCCACCCCATCCAGCCCATGATCCGGGGCGGCGGCCAGGAGCGAAATATGCGCTCCGGTACCGAGGGCACCGCCCAGATCGCCGCCTTTGCCGCCGCCTGCAAGGTAGGTCATGAGCAGCTCCAGGCTCATATCGACTACCTCACCGACCTGAAGGCCTACACCCTGGAAAAACTCCGGGCAACCGTCCCCGGTCTGGTGGTGGTCTCCGAGGGTGACGCCCCCCACATCTGCGCCATCTCCCTCCCCGGCCGTCCCAGCCAGGTGGTGGTGCGGTATCTGAGCGACAAGGGGGTCTGCCTGTCCTCCGGCTCTGCCTGCCACAAGGGCAAGGCCAGCCATGTGTACGCCGCCATGAACCTGTCCAAGCCCACCCGGGACGGCATGCTCCGGGTGTCCTTCGGCCCCTCCAATACCAAGGAGGAGATCGACGCCCTGGCGGAGGCTCTGCTGTCCGCAACCAAAGATTTGGTCGCCGCCGTAAAATGATAAAAACGCCCGTTCCGCAGAAGCGGAACGGGCGTTTTACTTCGCAGATTTTTGCCGCCCAGCGGCAAAACAAAGTAATATCATGATTTCCGGCGGCGTGTACGTCGGAAATCATACTTCTCAGCCTGTCAGTGTGCCCAAAGGGCGCGCGCAACAGGCTGAAAAATCACTTTGGGATGAGGGAAAGAACCAGTCAGGCAGCGCAACACCACCGTAAACGATAGTTGCGCACGAAGGCCGAACCCAAAGCCCTCATCCAAAAGTCTATTTTTACATTTTTTCGGTAGCAGTAACGCCCAGCAGGTTCAGGCAGTTGGCCAGAACGGAACGGACGCTGTCAGCCAGCTTCAGGCGGGCAGCCAGCACAGCAGGCTCCTCGCCCTTGATGCGGCAAGCACCGTAGAAACGGTGGAAGTCACCGGCCAGCTCAACCAGGTAGCGGTTGATGCGGGAGGGATCGTAGTCACGGGCAGCGGCACGAATCTCGTCGGGCAGACGGGCCAGGGTGCGGATGACGTTCTTCTCCTCCTCGGTGGACATCAGGTCGGCCTGCACGTCAGCAGCTGCGGGCACCTGGTTACCCTCCTCAGCCAGACGGGCGATCAGGGAGCAGATGCGGGCGTGGGCGTACTGGACGTAGTAGACGGGGTTCTCACT
>JAFXCU010000008.1 GCA_017521345.1 Ruminiclostridium sp.
ACTCCATCGACACCGACGGTGTGAAAGGCGGCTTCGACCTGGAAATGCTCAAGGCGGTCTGCGACGTGGTGAAGGTCCCCGTCATCGCCTCCGGCGGTGCCGGCAAGAAGGAGGACTTCACCGAGCTCTTCCACGCCCTGCCTGGGGTGGACGCAGGTCTGGCAGCCTCCATCTTCCACTTCGGTGAGGTGGACATCCGAGACCTGAAACACGATTTGAGAGAAAACGGCATTCTTGTCCGTTGACCATAGGAGGAACGATACCATGATCGACATGGAAAAACTGAAATTTGACGAAAAGGGCCTCATCCCCGCCATTGTGGTGGATGGCAAGAGCGGTCAGGTCCTGACCCTGGCCTACATGAACCGTGAGAGCCTGGAAATCTCCATCAAGGAGGAGCGCACCTGCTTCTGGAGCCGCTCCCGCCAGGAGCTGTGGCGGAAGGGGGAGACCTCCGGCGCCGTCCAGCACATCATCGACATCACCGCCGACTGCGACTACGACGCCCTGGTGGTCCGGGTGAACAAGGACGGCCCCGCCTGCCACACCGGCGCAGAGTCCTGCTTCCACAACACCCTGTGGGAGAGCGACGAGAACCACGCCTTCTCCCTGGACGCCCTCATGGAGATGCTGGAAGGCCGCAAGACCAACCCCAAGGAGGGCTCCTACACCTCCTACCTCTTCGAGAAGGGTCTGGACAAGATCCTGAAGAAGGTGGGCGAGGAGGCCACCGAGGTCATCATCGGCGGCAAGGCTCAGGACAAGGCCGAGACCATCTATGAGATCGGCGACCTGGCCTACCACGTGATGGTCCTGATGCTGGAGCTGGGCATCAGCCTGGAGGATGTGCGCAAGGAGCTGGCCTCCCGCCACGTCATTGACAAGAAGGTCAAGCAGGAAAAAATGGTCTAAAAAGACATTTGAGACCCGCTTCGCTGGGCTCTCAAATGTGAATTTTGCAGCCTGCTGCAGCGCACGGCCTTTGGCCGCACGTTTGCAGGCTGAGCAGTATCATTTCCGACATACATGCTGCCGGAAATGATGATTGAACTTTCTTCGTGCCGCAAGGGGCACGAACTCTGCGAGGCAATGAAAGCCGCCATCTTATTAAGAGGGCGGCTTTTTGCGCACCAAAACCTCGTAGAGTTTCGCCGTCGCAGCGGCGAAATAAAGTCAAATCTGTTTTCTGGCGCGACATGTGCGTGCCGGAAAACTCTTCTCGGTCTGCCAGTGTGCCCATCGGGCGCGCGCAGCAGACCGCAATCCCCTCTGTCGGAAAAGGCTTGCCTTTTTCGACAAGATAGACTGCCCTCTTGACAGAGGGCAGCTTTTGTGTATGATATTAGGTAGTATACGACGTATTTGGAGGAAGCCATGGAACGGAACATATCCAAGGGGCTTCGGTTTGCCCTGCTGTACCGGGAATTTAACAAGAAGATGGATGCCCGGGCCAAGTCCCTGGGCCTCACCGGGGTCCAGCTGCGGGTGCTGGGAGAACTCATGGTCCTGGAGGATGCCGGGCGGGAGGAGATCTGCCAGCGAGACCTGGAACAGGCCGAGCGGGTGACCCACCCCACCATGACCACCATCCTCCAGCGGCTGGAGGAGAAGGGATTCATCACCTGTCAGCCCGGCCGGTCCGACCGGCGGCAGAAGCGGATCACCAGCACCCCCCAGGCCCGGGCCATGCAGGCCGATGTGGCCCCCAACGATGCCCGGACCTTTCAGGAGATGTGCCGGGGGCTGACCCCGGAGCAGGTCCAGGCCTTTCTGGAGATCACCGACGTGATGCTGGGAAATATCCTGGGGAAAACGGGAGAATAAAGGAAACGCCACTGGAAGCAGTGGTTTTTCTTTGGGCAAATAGGTAGTATACGACGTAATAGCGAAAGGAAGTAGTACAAATGAACGGAAAGGAACTGCTTCGGCGGTATGTTATATTTTTCTTCGGGTTGGTGTTCTCCTCCTTTGGGGTGGCCTTCACCACCAAGGCGGGCCTGGGGACCTCGCCGGTCTCGGCCATTCCCTATTCGGTGTCCCTGGTCCTGCCGGTGCTGACCTTTGGCCAGTGGCTCATCGTCCTATGCCTGATCCAGGTGGCGGTGCAGATCATCCTCCTTCGGCGGCAGGCCAAGCCGGTGGAGATGATTTTGCAGGTCATTCTGGCCTTCGGCTTCGGGTATTTCACTGACCTGTCCATGCTCTGCCTGGCGGGCTTCCAGCCTGAGGGCTACCTCTGGAAGGTCCTGTCTCTCCTGGTGGGCTGTGTGATCATGGCCTTCGGCATCTATCTGGAGCTCATTGCCGACGTGGTCATGCTCTCCGGGGACGCCTTCATCCGGGCCATTGCCCTGGTCACCGGGAAGGAGTACGGCGGGGTCAAGGTGGCCTCCGACGTGATCATGGCGGTCACCGGCGCACTCATCTGCCTGGTCTTTCTGGGGAACCTGGCGGGTGTCCGGGAAGGAACCGTCATGGCCGCCCTGATCGTGGGCAACATCATCAAGTTCTATAAGACCCGTCTGCGGAGGATGGAGTGGACCCTCCTGCCGGAAAACCGTTCCCGCATGGCCCAGGTGCGGGAGGATGTGACGGCATCCGGAAAGGAAAATGCGCCGCTTTAAATCTATAAAGATTTTGGGCAAAATCCCTTGACGCAACTGGGGAATGGTGCTACAATATTTCCCATCAAGAAGAAAGGAAGCGCAGCCATGAACCAGTCCGCCATGCACAAGGCAAACTTTTATGCTTACTATTACTTTACCAAGAAAATTGGATAAGGTAATGGTTATTTGTGCTGGACGAAATCACAGGTTCCCTTCTTTTTCAGAATCGAATCATCAAACACCAGGCAGATCATCCATCTGTTTGGTGTTTTTATTTTTGGCCGCATGGACGGCAGACCGGAAAGGAGTACCATCGTATGATCGCAGTATTAAAGCACGGTGCTTCCCCTGAGCGGGCAGAGCACCTCATCAACTGGCTGAAGGAACAGGGCCTGGGGGTCCATGTGTCCCAGGGCGAGACCCACACCGTTCTGGGCCTCATCGGCAACACCGCCAACGTAGATATGGAGATGATCCAGAGCCTGGACATCGTGGAGACCGTCACCCGGGTGTCCGACCCCTTCAAGGCGGTCAACCGAAAGTTCCATCCGGACGACTCCGTCATCCAGGCGGGCTCTGCCGCCATCGGCGGGGGACACTTCGGCCTCATTGCCGGTCCCTGCTCTGTGGAGACCGAGGCCCAGATCACCTTCGTGGCCAACCGGGTGAAGCAGGCCGGGGCCAACTTCCTCCGGGGTGGCGCCTTCAAGCCCCGTACCTCTCCTTACGACTTCCAGGGCCTGGGGGCCGAGGGTATCCGCCTGCTGCTGGAGGCCAAGAAGGCCACCGGCCTGCCCATCGTCACCGAACTCATGGACATCCGCAACATCGACCTCTTTGAAGAGGTGGACGTCATCCAGGTGGGTGCCCGGAACACCCAGAACTTTGACATGCTGAAAGAACTGGGCAAGCTGGACAAGCCCATCCTCCTCAAGCGTGGCCTGGCCGGCACCATCAAGGAGCTTCTCATGAGCGCCGAGTACATCATGGCCAGCGGCAACGAGAAGGTCATCCTCTGTGAGCGGGGCATCCGCACCTACGAATCCACCTACACCCGGAACACCCTGGACCTGTCTGCCGTTCCCGTGCTGAAGAACCTGACCCACCTGCCTGTGGTGGTGGACCCCAGCCACGGCACCGGCCACACCTACCTGGTGGAGCCCATGGCCCTGGCCGCTGTGGCAGCGGGTGCAGACGGCCTGATGATCGAGGTCCACAACGACCCCGCCAAGGCCCTGTGCGACGGTCCTCAGTCCCTGACCCCCGACCAGTTCGCTGCCACCGCCCAGAGAATCTTTAAGATCCGGGAGGCGATGGAGGCATGATCGTTGGCATCATTGGCTTAGGCCTCATCGGCGGCTCCCTGGCCAAGGCCTTCTGCCGCAGCAAGGAGGTCACCGTCCTGGGTTGGGACACCAACCGGACCATCCTCCAGTTCGCCCAGATCGCCGAGGCCATCCAGGGGGAACTCACAGACGAGAACCTGAAAGACGTGGATCTCCTGCTCCTGGCCACCTACCCCGAAGCGGTCATCGAGCATATGGAGCGGCTGGCCCCCAAGCTCAGCAAGCACACCATGGTCATCGACTGCGCCGGCACCAAGGAGAAGGTCTGCAAGGCAGTCTTCCCCCTGGCAGAGCGGCATGGCTTCCGGTTCCTGGGTGGCCACCCCATGGCAGGCACCCACAACTCCGGCTTCAAGTACAGCCGGGAGGACCTCTTCGACGGGGCTCCCATGGTCCTGTGCCCCCCCAACTTCTACGATATCCGCCTGCTGGACGAGGCCAAGAAGATGCTGGCCCCCGTGGGCTTCGGCCGGGTGTCCATCACCAACGCCGCCGACCACGACAAGCGCATCGCCTTCACCTCCCAGCTGGCCCACGTGGTGTCCAACGCCTATGTGAAGAGCCCCTCTGCCCGGGAGCACGCGGGCTTCTCTGCCGGCAGCTACCGGGATCTGACCCGGGTGGCCTGGCTGAACCCCGACATGTGGGCCGAGCTCTTCCTGGAAAACAAGGAAAACAAGCTCTTTGAGCTGGACACCATCATTGAGAACCTGACCGCCTATAAGACCGCCATCCAGGAAGAGAACTTCCCGGAGCTCCGTCAGCTTCTGGAGGACGGCCGCCGGATCAAGGAGGAGGTGGACGGACATTGACCACCGTACAAGTGAAGGCTTCCCGCGCCTATGAGGTGAAGATCGGCCGGGGCCTGCTGGAGACCCTGGGCCATGAGGCCGCCGGACTGGTGAAGGGCCGGTCGGCCGCCATCGTGTCCGACTCCAACGTGGCTCCCCTCTACCTGGACCGGGTGAAAACCAGCCTGGAGAAGGCAGGATTCCGCACCTGTGCATTCGTCTTTCCTGCGGGGGAGTCCTCCAAAAATGGCGAAACTTATTTAAACTTGCTGGAATTTCTGGCAGAGAACCAGATCACCCGCTCCGACACCCTGGTGGCCCTGGGGGGCGGCGTGGTGGGAGATCTCACCGGATTTGCCGCCGCCACCTTCCTGCGGGGGGTGGATTTCATCCAGCTGCCCACCACCCTGCTGGCCGCCGTGGACGCCTCGGTGGGGGGCAAGACCGCCATCGACCTGAAGAACGGCAAGAACCTGGCAGGGGCCTTCTACCAGCCCCGTCTGGTGCTGTGCGACCTGGACACCCTGGACACCCTCCCCGACGACATCTTTGCCGATGGCTGCGCCGAGGTCATCAAATACGGCATGATCGGGGACGAGAGCCTCCTGGACCTGCTGGGTCAGAAGCACTTCCGGGATGACCCGGAGGAGGTGGTGGCCCGGTGTATCGCCAGCAAGCGGGACCTGGTGGAGGCTGACGAGTTCGACACCGGCGCCCGCCAGCTGCTGAATCTGGGCCATACCATTGGCCACGGCATCGAGGCCTGCAGCGGCTACGGCATCCCCCATGGCAAGGCCGTGGCTATGGGCATGACCATCATCACCAGGGCGGCCATCGCCCAGGGGATGTGTCCTGCTGATTCCCTTGGTAAATTGCAGAAATTGTTGAAACAATACGGTCTGCCGGATGCCACGGAGTATTCCGCCGCAGATCTCTACGAAAAGACCCTGTCCGACAAGAAGCGGACAGGGGGCACCATCTCCCTGGTGGTTCCCATCGCCTGGGGCAAGAGCGTGCTCCACAAGGTTCCCGTGGGGGACCTGCTCAATTGGATCGAAAAGGGGTTGTAACCTATGACCGTCACCATACAGCCGGGTGCCATCTCCGGCACCATCCGGGCCATTCCCTCCAAGTCGGCCGCCCACCGGCTCCTCATCTGCGCCGCCCTGGCGGACAAGCCCACCCATGTGTTCTGCGAGAAGGAATCCCAGGACATCGCCGCCACCGTCCGGTGCCTCCAGGGTCTGGGGGCCTCCATCTGGCAGGAGGGCGGGGCCTACCGAGTGGTCCCCATCCATCGGGAGCGGATTCCCCAGTCCTGCACCCTGGACTGCGGAGAGAGCGGCTCCACCCTCCGCTTCATGGTCCCTGTGGTCTGTGCCCTGGGTGTGACCGCCACCTTCCAGATGGCCGGCCGTCTGGCTCAGCGGCCTATGGAACCCCTGGCCACCCAGCTCCGGGAGCATGGCTGCACCATCACCCACAAGCCTGACCAGGACCGGATGGAGGTCTCCGGCCATCTCCGGCCCGGCACCTTCACCATCCCCGGCAACGTGTCCTCCCAGTTCATCACCGGCCTGCTCTTCGCCCTGCCCCTGCTGGACGGGGAAAGCACCCTGGTGGTGGAAGGGGAGCTGGAGTCCAAGGGCTATGTGGACATGACCCTCAGCGCCCTCCAGACCTTCGGCATCACCCCGCCCAAGACCGACGACCGCTGGATGGTTTCCCCCAGCACTTACGCCAGCCCCGGCACCCTCCAGGTGGAAGGGGACTGGTCCAACGCTGCCCCCTGGCTGTGCATGGGCATCCTGGGCGGCCAGGGCATCACCGTGGAGGGCATGGATCCCCAGTCCCTCCAGGGGGACAAGGGAGTCTGCGAGGTCCTGGCCCGGATGGGCGGCCTCATCAGCGGCCAGGACAATGCCATCTCTGCCAAGCCCGGTGCTTTGGCCCCCACCATCATTGACGCCCGGAATATCCCCGACCTGGTGCCCGTCCTGGCGGCGGCCGCTGCCACTGCACCCGGCGAGACCCGGGTAGAGGGGGCTGCCCGCCTGCGGATCAAGGAGTCCGACCGGCTGATGACCACCCGCCAGACCCTGAACGCCCTGGGGGGCGACGTGGAGGAGACCGAGGACGGCCTCATCATCCGGGGCAAGCCCCAGCTTTCCGGCGGCACCGTGGATGCCCAGGGGGATCACCGCATCGCCATGCTGGCGGCGGTGGCCTCTGTGGTCTGCACCGGTCCCGTGACCATCACGGGGGCCGAGGCCATCCGGAAGTCCTACCCCACCTTCTGGCAGGAACTGCGGGACCTGGGGAAGGAAGTTGCCGAAGAGCCTTGACGGGAGGGGCTTCCTGCATCATAATGTAAAGATACTAACCATATGAGGAAAAAGACATGAGCAGTATCTACCACGGTCAGCTGACCGTTACCATATTCGGCCAGTCCCACGCCCCCGGCATCGGGGTCACCGTGGACGGCATCCCTGCCGGGGAACGGGTGGACCTGGAGGAACTCCAGGCCTTCCTGGCCCGGCGAGCCCCTGGGGGCAATGCCTGGTCCACCACCCGGAAGGAGGGGGACGTGCCGGAGTTCCTGTCCGGCCTGGCCGACGGGATGACCTGCGGCGCCCCCCTGGCCGCTGTCATCCGCAACACCAACACCCGGAGCAAGGACTACTCCAATCTGAAGGACATCCCCCGGCCCGGCCACGCCGACTACACTGCCCAGGTGAAGTATGGCGGCTTCCAGGACGTGGCGGGGGGCGGACACTTCTCCGGCCGCCTCACTGCCCCCCTGTGCATCGCCGGGGGTATCTGCAAGCAGATCCTGGCCCGCCGGGGCATTCACATCGGAGCCCACATCGCCGCCATCGGCGGCATCCCCGACCGCCCCTACCACCCGGTCTATCTGGAGCTGGAAGACCTCCAGACCCCTGCCGCCAAGGAATTTCCCGTCCTGGACGAAGGGGCGGGGGAGTGGATGCGGGACCGCATCGCCCAGGTCAAGGCCGAGCAGGACTCCATCGGCGGCGTCATTGAGTGCGGCGTCATCGGACTGCCCGTGGGCCTGGGGGACCCCATGCTGGACGGCATGGAGAACCGCATCGCCCGGCTGGTCTTCGCCATCCCCGCCGTGAAGGGCGTGGAGTTCGGCGCTGGGTTCCAGGTGGCCAACATGCGGGGCAGCCAGAACAACGACCCCTTCTACATGGATGGAGATCAGGTCCGCACCCGCACCAACCACGCCGGGGGTATCCTGGGAGGCATCACCAACGGCATGCCCCTCATCTTCCGGGCGGCTGTGAAGCCCACCCCCTCCATCAGCCGGGAGCAGGACAGCGTGAGCCTGTCCCGGAAGGAGGACACCAAGCTGGTCATCCAGGGCCGCCATGACCCCTGCATCGTCCCCCGGGCGGTGCCTGTGGTGGAGGCTGCCGCCGCCATTGCCATTTACGACGCCCTGCTGGAGCAGGAACGAAGGAGATAACACCCTATGAGCTTAGCAGAACTGAGAAAAGAGATCGATGCCATCGACGATATCCTGGTCCAGGCCTTTGCAGACCGGATGGACCTGGTGGCCCAGGTAGCCGAGGAAAAAAAGAAAATCGCCAAGCCCGTTCTGGACAAAGGAAGAGAACGGGACAAGCTGGCAGATATCGCCTCCAAGCTGCCCCCTGAGCTGGAACAATACGGATACACCCTGTGGAACATGCTCTTTGAGATCAGCCGCAGTTACCAGAGCTCCCTGAAGCAGGAGCCCTCCACCCTGCGGGTGGAGATCGAGCAGGCCATGGAGGCCACCCCGCCCCTCTTCCCCCCCTCTGCCACCGTGGCCTGCCAGGGCACCGAAGGGGCCTACGCCCAGCAGGCCTGCGAGAAGGTCTTCAAGCACCCTCAGATCATGTACTTCGGCAGCTTCGACAGTGTCTTCACCGCGGTGGAACAGGGCTTCTGCCAGTACGGCGTTCTGCCCCTGGAGAACAGCACCGCAGGCTCCGTCACCCAGATCTACGACCTGATGCGGGAGCACCAGTTCAAGATCGTTCGGGCCACCCGGCTGAAGATCGACCACAACCTGTTAGCAAAAAAAGGAACAAAAATCGAGGATGTAAAGGAGATCTTCTCCCATCCTCAGGCCATCAGCCAGAGCAGCACCTTCCTGGAGAAGCTGCGGGCCAAGGGGGTCGTGGTCACCCCCTGCGAGAACACCGCCGTGGCCGCCCAGCGGGTGGCAGAGTCTGACCGGACCGACGTGGCGGCCATCAGTTCCTTCCACTGCATGGAGCTCTACGGCCTGGAGCGGCTGGCCGCCGACATCCAGGACCAGGGCAATAACCACACCCGGTTCATCGTCATCTCCAAGAACCTGGAGATCTACCCCGGGGCGGACAAGACCAGCTTGATGATGGTGGCCCCCCACCGGCCCGGCTCCCTGTACCAGATCCTGGCCCGGTTCTACACCCTGGGCCTGAACCTCATCAAGCTGGAGAGCCGTCCCCTGCCCAACCGGGACTTTGAGTTCATGTTCTACTTCGACCTGGAGACCTCGGTCTACTCCGACGAATACATCCGAATGATCGACGACCTGGATACCATCTGCGATGACTTCCAGTATCTGGGCAGCTACAGTGAGGTGATCTGATGAAATGCTGACTGCTGGGGGAGAAGCTGGGCCACAGCTATTCTCCCGAACTCCACGCCTTCTTTGGCGACTACTCCTATGAGCTCTTCGAGGTGCCCCAGGACCAGCTGGGAGACTTCCTGCGGACGGGGGACTTCCACGGTCTGAACGTGACCATCCCCTACAAGACCGCCATCATCCCCGTGTGCGACTACCTGACTGAGACCGCCCGGACCATCGGCAGTGTAAACACCGTGGTCCGCCAGCCTGACGGCTCCCTTCTGGGCCACAACACCGACGCCGCCGGGTTCGAGGGCATGGTCTGGAAGAGCCGCATCCGCATCCTGGGCCGCAAATGCCTGGTGCTGGGCTCCGGCGGAGCCAGTCTGGCCGTTCAGTATGTGCTCAACAAGCTGGGGGCCAGCGAGGTGGTGGTCATCTCCCGGTCCGGCGAGAACAACTACGACAACCTGGAGATCCATTCGGACGCCTCGGTGATCGTCAACGCCACTCCCGTGGGTATGTACCCCAACACCGGCGTATCCCCGGTGGACCTGCGCCTCTTCCCCCAGTGTGAGGGCGTCCTGGACCTGATCTACAATCCTGCCCGTACCGCCCTAATGCAGCAGGCAGAAAAGTTAAACATCCCCACTCTGGGCGGTCTGTATATGCTGGTGGAGCAGGCCCGGTGTGCCAGCCAGCTCTTCACCGGCCGTACCGTCCCCGCCATCCGCTCCAAGGAGGCTTACAGCGCCCTGAACAGCCAGAAAGAGAATCGCATCCTCATCGGTATGCCCGGCTCCGGCAAGTCCACCGTGGGCCAGGAGCTGGCCGCCCTGCTGGACCGTCCCTTCGTGGACTGCGATGTGGAGATCGAGAAGGCCCTGGGCATGACCTGCGCCGACTACATCCTCTCTGCCGGTGAGGCCGCCTTCCGGGCCAAGGAGAGCGAGGTCCTGGCCCAGCTGGGCAAGATGTCCGGCATGGTCATTGCCACCGGCGGCGGCTGCGTCACCCGGTGGGAGAACTACACCCACCTCCACCAGAATGGCACCATGATCTTCCTGGAGCGGGAGCTGTCCAAGATGCCCAAGAAGGGCCGCCCCCTGTCCCTGCGTGGGAACCTCCAGGATATGTACACCATCCGCCTGCCCATGTACCGCCGGTTTGCCGACATCATCGTCCAGAACGACGGTACGGTGGAAGAGGTGGCCCGAAAAGTGGAGGAAGCTTATGAACATTTTAGTGATTAACGGCCCCAACCTGAACATGCTGGGGATCCGGGAGCCCGACCTCTACGGAAAGGCCGACTACGCCGCCCTGGTGAAGCTGGTGGAGGATACCTGTGCCCAAGAGGGGATCCAGGTGGAGATCTTCCAGTCCAACCATGAGGGGGCCATCGTGGACAAGATCCAGGAGGCCTATGGGAAGAAGGACGGCATCGTCATCAACCCCGCCGCCTACACCCACACCAGCGTGGCCATTCTGGATGCATTGAAGGCGGTCTCCCTGCCTGCGGTGGAGATCCACATCTCCGACGTGTCCCAGCGGGAGGACTTCCGCCAGGTGTCCTATGCGGGCATGGCCTGTGTCAAGACCTTCATGGGTCTGGGGCTGGAGGGCTACCGCCAGGCTATCCTGTATTTGAAGGAATACTTAGAAAAACAGTGAAACTTATTTAACAATGTGCGCAAAAAAAGAGACGCCGTCAGGCGTCTCTTTTTTTGAAAAGGGTTATTCTCCGGCTTGGGCTTCCTGCTGGACCTCCTCCACAGCAGCTCGAACTGCTGCTACGACGAAAGCAGAGAAGGTGCAGTCTTTGTTTTTGATCAGGTCCTCTACCGAAGCAATCAGGTCATTGGGGAACCGAATGGTCTTGTTGGTCGTTGGCGGGATGGAAGGGATTTTGAAGGCCATAGGGATACACCTCGCAATACAATTATCTTGCAAACAGTGTATCTGGAGTTTTTGTAGAAATATGCATTGCAAACGCAATGCATATGGGCTATACTTTCTCCTGAGGTGATATGCGTGCCAGATTATAAAGAAATGTATTTGACGCTGTTTCGGGCAACGGAGGATGCGGTCAGAACTTTGATCGCGGCGCAGCGTGCCTGTGAGGAAGCCTATCTCTCCTCTCCGGAAGTTGAATTGCTGGTAGTGGAGAATCTCAACGAAGAGAAGGATCAAGAGAGGTGAAAAAGCAGAGCCGAATATCGGCTCTGCTTTTTTGCACTGTTCATCATAAATGTCATTCTTTTATTCTTTCCCGAATGTAACTTTCCAGGAAGTCCACGGTGCGGTCGATGCCCATGGGGGTGGAGCTGATG
>JAFXCU010000057.1 GCA_017521345.1 Ruminiclostridium sp.
ATCTCCTTTAAGTACATGCGGACGGGATCGTCGATGCCGAAGGAGTCCACCAGGGTGTTGGGGTCCACGATCTCCTCCTCGGGGATCTCCTCGATCTCCTCCAGAGGAGGCATACCATCGTCGTTGGTCAGGTCGGGCAGATAGGCCTCGCCGGAGGTATCGATGCCCATGTTCTCCAGGATGTCATAGATCTTGTCCATCTGCTCGGAGTCCAGAGCGACCTCCTCCAGGGCCTCCATAATGTCAGAGGCCACCATGCGGCCCTTCTTCTTGCTCTTTTCCAGGGTCTCGGCCAGCTTCTCGGCGCCGGGGTTGCCGGCCACGATCTTCAGCAGCTCAGCCTTGCCGGCCTGGATCTGCTCCTCGGTGACGTGGATCAGCTTGCCGCCCTTGTCACGCTTGTTGTCCTGTGCTTTCTTTTCACTCATGGCATCCATCTCCTATATCATATGCTTTTCTTTTGTCTCAGTCTATCCCGAACAGCCAGCAGGTCGGCCTCCTGGCTCACCTGCTTTTTCATCTGTTCGGCCTCTAAAATGGCCCGGTAGTCGGCCATGGCTTTGCTTCCTTGTTCCAATGCCTCCGGCTGGCGTAAGATCTCGGCCAGAAGCTCGATCTCGTCCCGGTCCAGCTCCCCTTCCAGCATACCCAGCTGGATGGCCCGGCCTTCTAACAGGCGGCGGCGCAGGACGGCGTAGATCTTTCCTAAGTATTGGGAGGAGAAGTGGTCCGGTTCCAGACCGGCTGTCTCCCGAATGAGGGCCCCGTCCAGCATCAGCAGCCGCAGGATACCCTCCTCTGCCCGGGCGGACCGGGTGTTTTCATAGCGCATCTGCCGGGCTTTCGGCTGGACCTGGGTCACCGGGGTCATGTCCCGGCGGTTCTGTTTCTTTCTGGCGGCCCACACCTTGTCCTTCCGGGCCCGTTCGATTTCCTGAAGGAGGGCCGGCTTGCCGATGCCGGTGAGCTCGGCCACCTGCCCGGCGTAGACCTCCCGCTCCACGGGGCTGTCCAGGGCGGCCAGCATCTCAGCGGCGGCCCGGGCAAACTCGGTCTTCTGGACCGGGTCGGACAGGTCATATTTACTCTGGATCTGCCGCAGGTTGTACTCCACATGGTTCTCCGACTGGTCCAGGAGCCGGGAAAAGGCGTCCGGCCCGAACTTTCGGATGAACTCGTCCGGGTCCTTGGCTCCGGTGACCCGGAGGACCCGCACCTTCAGGCCGGTCTTTTCCAGCAGGGGGATGGCCCGGTTGGCCGCCTGGATGCCGGCGGTGTCGGCATCGTAGCAGATGACCACTTCCTTGGTGAACCGGGACAGGAGCTTGGCGTGGTCGGCGGTCAGGGCGGTGCCCAGGCTGGCCACAGCGCAGTCAAACCCCGCCTGGTAGAGGGATATGGTGTCCATATAGCCCTCGGTGAGGACGATCCGCCCCTGCTTGGTGGTCTTGGCCAGGTTCAGGGCGAAGAGGTTGCGGCTCTTGTTGAACACCGGGGAATCCGGTGAGTTCAGGTATTTGGGGGTGGCGTCACCCAGGACTCGGCCGCCGAAGCCGATCACGTCCCCCCGCAGGTCGATGATGGGGAACATGACCCGGTTGCGGAACCGGTCATAGATGCTGCCCTTCTGGTTGCTGACGGCAAGGCCCGCATCCAGCAGGTCCCGCTTGTCAAAGCCCTTCTGGGCCATGGCCTTGATGAGGCTGTCCCAGCTCTCCGGGGCAAAGCCCAGGCCGAACCGGGTCATGATACCCTTGGAGAGGCCACGGTTTCGCAGGTATTCCAGGCCCTCCCGCCCGATGGGGCTGTGGAGCTGGCTGTGGAAGAACCGGGCGGCCTCCTTGTTCAGAGCCAGGAGCTTGGCCCGCTTCCGGCGGCTGGACTCGTCCATGTCCCGCTCGGGAAACTCCATCCCGGCCCGCTTGGCCAGGAGCCGGACGGCGTCCACATAGGGCAGGTTTTCCAGCTCCATCACGAAGGAGATGACCCCCCCGCCCTTGCCGCAGCCAAAGCAGTGGTAGAGCTGCCGGTCGGGCAGCACGTGGAAGGAGGCCGTTTTCTCCCCATGGAAGGGGCACAGGCCCCAGTAACTCCCCCCCTTGGGGGTGAGGGTGACATAGTCGGAGACCACATCAACGATATCGCTCCGAGCCACCAGCTCGTCCAGAAATGCGGATGGGATCGCCACTGCTGTCACTCCTTTCCATGGGGGAAATCTGTATTCCAATCATTTCACGGCCCAGGCCAGGGGAATGAAGGCCTGTCCGTACTTTTCCACGGCGTAATTGTCGGTCATGCCGGCAATGTAGTCGCAGACCGCCCGGTCCACGCCCTCCCGCATCCGGATATCCTGATAGTCCGGGGGGAGCTTGTCCGGGTCTTTTTGATAGTACTCAAAGAGGCGGGCGATGAGATCCTGGGCCTTGGACTCCTCCCCCTTGGCCAGGGGATTTCGGTAGACAGCCTCGAACATGAAAGCCCGCAGACGGGTCATGGCGCTGCCGCACTCCGGGGACTGGCAGATCTCATTCCTTCCCTGGCTGGCGGTGACCACGTCGGCCACCAGGGTGTCGATGCGGCCCCCGTGGGTAAAGCCCAAAGTCTGGGAGATATCCAGGGGGATGTCCAGGGGGTAGATGATCCCCCCGCGCATGGCATCGTCGATGTCGTGGTTGATGTAGGCGATCTTGTCGGCCAGCCGAACCACCTGACCCTCCAGGGTCTCGGCTTTGTCCGGTCCGGTGTGGCAGAGGATGCCCCGGCGGACCTCATAGCAGAGGTTCAGGCCTTCTCCCCCGTTTTCCAGCCGCTCCACCACCCGCAGGGACTGCTCATTGTGGCGGAAACCACCGGGCAGGATCTCGTTGAGGACCCGCTCTCCGGCATGGCCGAAGGGGGTGTGGCCCAGGTCGTGGCCCAGGGCAATGGCCTCGGCCAGGTCTTCGTTCAGGGCAAGACCCCGGGCAATGGTCCGGGAGATCCGGGCCACCTCCAGGGTGTGGGTCATGCGGGTGCGGTAATGGTCTCCCTCGGGCTGCAGAAAGACCTGGGTCTTGTGCATGAGCCGTCGGAAGGATTTGGAGTGGACGATCCGGTCGATGTCCCGCTGGTAGCAGGTCCGGATGTCACAGGGCTTCACGGGCCGCTGGCGGCCTTTGGAGTGGACGGACAGGGCGGCAAAGGGGGACAGGGTCTGCTGTTCCCGTGCTTCGGTGATCTCCCGTAAGGTCATGGCGGTCCCTCCCTTCTCCCCAAAAAGGGGAAACTCGTGGTCTTCTATTGATTTATACGCAGACAGCAGAAAAAATCCTGCTGGTTTTCTCAACTTTTTTCGCTTATTTTTCCACCGGGGCGGCCTTGAAGACCTCACCCAGCTTTTCGGCGGCGATCTGTCCTGCCGTGAGCTCGGTGATGCGGGCCTCATAGCCCTCCCAGTTCTCTGCCGGGAGCAGAGCGTGGATGCGCACATCAGCTCCGTACTCGATCTCCCCCAGGATGCCCTGGGCGGTAGCCACCTCTAGCTTCATGCGTTCCAGAAGGTTGTAGGGGCAGCTGACGGCGGTCTCGGCCCACTGGCGGACCACGGAGATCCCGGCCTCGGTGAGGGTGTCCTTGGCGGACTTGGTATAGGCCCGGACCAGGCCGCCGGTGCCCAGAAGGATGCCGCCGAAGTACCGGGTGACCACGCAGCAGACGTTCTCCACACCGGCTCGGGTAAAGACCTCCAGCATGGGCTGGCCGGCGGTACCCTGGGGCTCACCGTCATCGGAGTAGCGGGTGATGTTCCCCTCCCGGATGATGTAGCACCAGCAGTTGTGCCGGGCGTCGTAGTACTTGGACTTCATTTCGGAGATCCAAAGCCGGGCTTCCTCCTCGCTCTCCACCCGCCAGATATGGCCGATGAAGCGGGAGCGCTTTTCCACAAATTCGGTCTCGCAGTCCCGGGCAGGGACGTAATACTCAGTTGCCATGGCTTAGTCCTCCCAGAATTCCTTGGGCTGGGTCCAGCCGTCGATGATATAATCCTTCACCTGGCCCACGGTCTTTTCCGAGCAGACGGCCACCACCTGGATGGTTGCGTCGTACTCCACGCTCTCCACCTTGGCGTCCCGGTAGAGCATCTCCAGGATGCCCCCCTTGTCATAGGGCAGAGCCAGGGTGACCCGGTAGAAGCCGGTGTCCAGCCGCTTGCCGATCATGGCCAGCAGGTCGTCCAGGCCCTCCTTGGTCTTGGCGGAAATGGAGACGATATCCTCGCCGTGGGGCTTGATATCCCCTACATAAACGTCAGATTTATTAAACACGTCGATACGGGGGGTGGTTGCCGCACCCAGCTGCTCGATGAGCTTTTCCACCACCTCTGCCTGGTCCCGCCACTCGGGGTTGGAGGCGTCAATGACGTGGAGGATCAGGTCGGCGTAGCTCAGCTCCTCCAGGGTGGCCTTGAAGGCCTCCACCAGATGGTGGGGGAGCTTGCGGATGAAGCCGACGGTGTCGGAGATGAGGACGGTCAGGGTGTCGGAGATCTCC
>JAFXCU010000058.1 GCA_017521345.1 Ruminiclostridium sp.
CCGTCATCCACGAAAACCACACCCAGGTTGGGGAAGAGGGTGGTAAAGTGGTAGTTGGCGATCTTGGGACGGGCCTTGGTGGCCACAGACAGCAGGGTGGATTTGCCCACGTTGGGGAAGCCCACCAGACCCACGTCAGCCAGGAGCTTCAGCTCCAGCAGGATGTTCCGCTCCTTGCCGGGCAGGCCTGCCTTGGCGAACTGGGGGGTCTGACGGGTGGGGGTGGCGAAGCGCTTGTTGCCCCAGCCGCCGTTGCCGCCCCGGCACAGGACGAAGGCCTCATCGTCGGACATATCCCGGATGATCTCCTTGGTCTCGGCGTCCCGGATGACGGTGCCGCGAGGGACCTTGATGACCAGGGGAGCGCCGTCCTTGCCGGTGCAGTTCTTGCCCGAACCGTTGCCGCCGTTTTCTGCCACGTACTTGCGCTTGTAGCGGAAGTCCATCAGGGTGGTCATGCGGGGGTCGGCCTGGATGATGATGTCGCCGCCCCGGCCGCCGTCACCGCCGTCGGGACCGCCGTTGGCGATATACTTTTCCCGGTGGAAGGCCACCGCGCCGTTGCCGCCGGCACCGGAACGAACCAGGATGCGGGCGGTATCAATAAATTGGTTAGCCATTTGGTACCTCTCGATCTGTGGGTTGAAAAGTGAAGCCCCGAACGGTTGCCGTTCGGGGCTTTGGTTGCGTATTACGGCAGATTACTCTGCAACAGCCTCCACGATGGAGACCTGCTTGCGGTCCTTGCCCAGTCGCTCAAACTTGACGCGACCGTCCTTCAGTGCAAACAGGGTGTCGTCCTTGCCGATGCCCACGTTGACGCCGGGGTGAATGTGGGTACCGCGCTGACGGACCAGGATGTTGCCGGCCAGAACAAACTGACCATCGCCGCGCTTGACGCCCAGACGCTGAGCCATAGAATCACGGCCGTTACGAGTGGAGCCAACGCCCTTCTTATGTGCGAAGAACTGCAGTCCGATATGAAGCATAGGTTACACCTCCATGACAGTAATGTTTTCAGGGTATTCCTCCTGCAGCTGAACGAAGTAGACCATCAGGGAAGCCAGAAGAGTCTGGCAGACCTGGTCGGCCTCTCCCTCCAGGTTGCGGGGGAGTTTCAGGGTGATGGATGCATCCTTTTCGCTGACCTTCACAGCTGCTTCCAGCCCCAGCACGTCGTTGATGGCGCACTCAGTGAGGCGGACGGCACTGGTGACTGCGGCGCAAAGGATATCCTCCCCGGATTCGGCCAGTCCGCTGTGTCCCTTCACGGAGAAGGAGACGATACGGCTGCCGTCAGTTGCGAAGGATGTGGTTGTCATTAAGCGTTGATCTTCTTAATTTCAACCTTGGTGTAGGGCTGACGATGGCCCTGACGCAGGCGGTAGCCCTTCTTGGGCTTGTACTTGAAGATGACGACCTTCTTGCCCTTGCCGTTCTTGACGACGGAAGCATCGACGGAAGCGCCTTCCACCACGGGAGTGCCGAACTTGGGCTCGTCACCCAGGATAGCCAGGACCTTGTCGAACTTGATCTCGTCGCCTGCCTCGTTGTTCAGCTTCTCGATGAACAGGACATCGCCTTCTGCGACCTTGTACTGCTTACCACCGGTCTCGATGATTGCATGCATGCTTGTTGCACCTCTTTCCTTAATTACGGGCTCGCTGTCGGGGGCGGGACTGGGGACTACATCTCGCAGTCCACTTATCACCCATTCAAAGCGGCTCTGAAATTATACCAAGACAGACACAGAAAGTCAAGGTTTTTGGGGCTTTGGTGAAAAGAAAAAATAAACGAAAAAGCAGGCGTATCTTTGCTCTGTCAGGTGAATCTCCCCAGATACCAGCCGGTGATCCCGTCCTTTTTCACGATGGCCCCTCGGGAGGTCTGGCGGACCAGGGAGAGGGCATCACCTTTCTTTACGGGGAGCAGATAGTCGGTGGTGTCCTTGCAGGTGAGGCCGAAGATGCCGGTCTGGATGGTGTCCGTGAGGATGGGAAGCTCCCGGCCGGACTCCACATGGCGGACCAGGGTGAACTCCTCACCGGGCTCCAGGATCTCAATGTTGCTGTGGCCCCAACGGATGTTCAGGGGATCGGGGGAAGGGGCCTGGTCCTCCTGGGCAGTGATGGTGGGGAAGCCGTCATAGGACACCCAGGAGAAATCCCCGCCGGGGGTTTCCGGCAGGATGAGGGCGTTGAGCTGGCCGTCCTCCTTCAGGGTGCAGCCCCCGTCGATGGAGGCGATGTGCCGCCGGGGGAGGATCCGGGGAGAGGCGTTGGTGATGCTGCCGTCATACAGGGCCACCGGCCAGTGGCCTACAATGACCCAGCGGTGGAAAAAGAGATCCTGGCTGAGGAAGTCATCGTTCTTCATGCATTCCCAGGCCCCCAGCTCCTCCAGCCGGTCCTCCCGGGGAATGCCCCCGTGGACGAAGAGGTAGTCGTCGTTGACCAGAATGGTGGGCATGGCTTCCAGAAAGGCCAATTCCTCCGGGTAGGCCTCTTGGATGGCCTTTCGGGCGGCGGGAAAGTCCTCTATGGTCTCAATGGGGACCCCGATCTGATGGGCCATGTGGACCCAGGTGGCCTTGTCCTTCCAGAAGCCCCCGTATCGGGCGGCGATCTCGTCGGGCCACTGGCCGCTGAGAAAGCCCAGGGGGGTGGCGTCGCAGTTGCCCTGGACGAAGTGGACGGTGTGGGTCTTTGCCAGGTCCATGAGATACCGGAGGGTGTCCAGGCCCCCGGTGGATTTTTCCAGAATGTCCCCCAGGACGATCAGGATATCCTGAGAAGAAAAGCCCGCTTTGTCCAGCAGGCCTTTCAGATAGGGCAGGTTGCCGTGGATATCGCTGACGACCAGCACCCGCCTGCCCTTGGGCAGGTGGATGGGGCGGACCACAGCTTTCTTGTTCATGGTCAGCCTACCTGTGCGGCCAGAGCGATCCAGCCGTTCTTCTCAAAGCGGCGGATGACCTTCAGGCCGTTCTTTTCCAGGGCAGCGGCCACCTCGTCCCCCCGCTTGTCGATGATGCCGGAGCACACGAAGGTGCCGCCCTCGGCCAGCAGCTCGGGGACCACGGGGGCCAGGGGGATGATGACATCGGCCACGATGTTGGCCAGGACCAGAGGGGCCTTCAGCTCCTTCAGCTCGGCCACCAGGGACTTGTCGGCGATGACGTTGCCGGCCAGGAAGCGGCAGCGGTCCTTGCCGATGCCGTTGAGCTCGGCGTTCTCATAGGAAACGTCCACGGCCTTGGGGTCGATATCCACGCCGGTGGCGTGGGAGGCCCCCAACCGCAGGGCGGCGATGGCCAGGATACCGGAGCCGCAGCCCAGGTCCAGGACGTTCCGGCCGGGGACCACGAACTCCTCGATGCCCTCCAGGCAGAGCTGGGTGGAGGCGTGGGAGCCGGTACCGAAGGTGAGGCCGGGGTTCATGAGGATGGAGGTGCAGCCCTCGGGGATCTGGGCGGTGTCACGCTCCCACTCGGGCACGATGTAGATCTTCTTGCCGATGGCCAGGGGGCGGTAGTACTTCTGCCAGCTGTGGGCCCAGTCATACTCCCGCAGACGGACGGAGGTGTAGGGCAGGTCGATGCCCTTCAGATACTGGGCCAGCTGCTTCTGGCCGTCAGCGTCGTCGGTGACATAGAACTTGATGCGGGAGACCCCCTTCATCTGCTCCATGAGCTCGTCGTCCACGTAGTCCCAATACTGGCGGTTTTCTTCCAGGAAGGTGCGGAACTCCTCTTCCTCCTCCACGGCCAGGCCGGGCACGCCGTTGGCGATGAGGGTGGCGCTGATGAGGTCCAGCTCCTCGGATTTTGCGTTTAATACGATTTCAAGCCACATGCTGTCCATGGATGGCCCTCCTTGTTGTAAATTCAGTAAACTTTATTATAGCGGAATCTTCTGGGGATTGCAATGCTAAAGCCCTTCCGTGTTTACACACGGAAGGGCTTGAAAAAAGAATCAAACGTGGGTATGTTCCCCGGTGACCTTTCTGGCCAGACGGAGGGCATCCTCCAGATGGGGGCAGAAGTGATCCAGACCCATCTTGTCCACCATGCCGAACTTGATCATGGTGCGCATAGGCTGTTCGCCCAGGTGGGAGAAGATCAGCTCGATGCCCTGCTTTTCACAGCGCATGCGGAGTGCATCCAGACTGTTCATGGCGGTGGAGTCGATGGCAGGCACGCCGCCCATGCGCAGGATCAGGACCTTGGTGTAGTTCTTCACGCTAATGTCGGCGATGCGGCCGGCTGCACCGAAGAACAGGGGGCCGTTGATGTCGTAGACACGGACGTCCTTGGGGATGGGCAGCAGGGGGTGGAAGGGGTCTTCCTCCTTCTCATCCTCGGCATACTTCCAGCCGCGGACCTCGGTCTCCTCGCTCATGCGCTTCATGAACAGCAGGCAGGCCAGCAGCAGACCCACTTCGATGGCAACCACCAGGTCGAAGATGACGGTCAGGGCAAAGGTCAGCACCAGGACCAGCACGTCAGACTTGGGAGCGGTCTTGACCAGATGGACGAAGGGTCTCCACTGGCACATATTATAAGCCACCTGGAACAGGATGGCGGCGATGGTGGGCATGGGGATCAGGGCTGCATAGGGCATCAGCACCACCAGGATCAGCAGCAGGACCAGGGCGTGGACCATGCCGGAGATGGGGGTCTTACCGCCGTTGTTGATGTTTGCGGCGGTGCGGGCGATGGCGCCGGTGGCGGGGATACCGCCCATGAGGGCAGAGCCCATGTTGCCGATACCCTGGGCGATGAGCTCGGTGTTGGAGCGGTGCTTGGTGTTGGTCATGCCGTCGGCAACCACGCAGGAGAGCAGGGACTCGATGGCAGCCAGGATGGCGATGGTGAAGGCCTCGGGGGCGATGGTGACCGCCATGTTGATGCTGAAGTCTGGCAGCTGGGGCTTGGGCAGGGCGGAGCTGACCTCATACAGGTCGCCGATGGTGTTCAC
>JAFXCU010000059.1 GCA_017521345.1 Ruminiclostridium sp.
ACCACATGGTCTTGGCAAAGCCACCCTCAGTTTCCATGAACTCCTTGACTTCTTCCAGGGTCATGCACACCTTGGTGTGGTCCTCACGGTTCTTCTTGGCCCGGTTGTACAAGCTGACATGGACCTCGTCCAGCAGACGCTTGACGGTCTCTTCCAGCTCGGCCAGGGGTACGAACACCTTCTCGCCGGAATCGCGGCGGCAGATGCAGCACTGATCCTTCTCCATATCCTTGGGACCGATCTCCACGCGCAGGGGCACACCCTTCATCTCGTACTCGGCGGCCTTCCATCCCATGGACTGGTCGGAGTCATCCATCTTGGCGCGGATGCCGGCGGCCATCAGGCGCTCCAGCAGGGCGGAAGCGGCGTCCAGCACGCCTTCCTTATGCTGGGCCACGGGGATGACCATGGCCTGGATGGGGGCAATGCGGGGAGGCAGCACCAGACCGTTGTTGTCGCCGTGGGTCATGATGATGCCGCCGATCATACGAGTGGACACGCCCCAGGAAGTCTGGTGGGGATTATGAAGCTGGTTGTCCTTGCCGGTGAAGGTGATGTCGAAGGTCTTGGCGAAGCCGTCGCCGAAGTAGTGGCTGGTGCCGGCCTGGAGGGCCTTGCGGTCGTGCATCATGCACTCCACGGTGTAGGTTTCCTCAGCACCCTTGAACTTCTCCTTCTCAGTCTTGCGGCCCTTCACCACGGGCATAGCCAGCACGTTCTCCATGAAGTCGGCATAGATGTTCAGCATCTGCTCGGTCTCGAAGCGGGCCTCTTCCTCGGTGGCGTGCATGGTGTGGCCCTCCTGCCACAGGAACTCACGGTGGCGCAGGAAGGGGCGGGAGGTCTTTTCCCAGCGCAGGACGGAGCACCACTGGTTGTACAGCTTGGGCAGATCCCGGTGGGAGTGGATGACGTTTTTGTAGTGCTCGCAGAACAGGGTCTCGGAGGTGGGACGGATGGCATAGCGCTCCTCCAGCTTCTCACCGCCGCCGTAGGTGACCCAGGCACATTCGGGGGCGAAGCCCTCCACGTGGTCCTTTTCCTTCTCCAGCAGGGATTCGGGGATCAGCAGAGGCATAGCCCCGTTCTCGTGACCGGTCTCCTTGAACTTCTGATCCAGGGCTTTCTGGATGTTTTCCCAGATGGCATAGCCATAGGGACGGTAGATGAACATACCCTTGATAGAGGAGTAGTCGATCAGTTCCGCCTTCTTGCACACGTCGGTGTACCACTGGGCGAAATCGACCTCCATGTCGGTGATCTGCTCTACCTGCTTCTTGTTGGGATTCTGAGCCATATCGTTTCAGTCCTTTTTCATACATAGAATGGGATTGGAAAATTTGTATTCTTTATTCTATGAATTTAAAGAAGAAAAGTCAAGGTTTCTGGCAAAGTTCCTGAAAAAACGAGGAAAAACTTCATTTACGAAGGTGGTTGCCCCAACGGAATACCGCAAAAAAGTAGAAACCCAGTCGTTGCGCCTTTCGATTTGACATGGTATACTCCTGTAAAGACAATTTATGTGAGGAGGACCGCTATGGAGGCTCAGACGAGACGCAAAGCAATCGCACGGCGGCTGGAAGAGATCGACGGCCCCATCAGTGCCGCCGCGCTGGCCCGGGAGTTTTCTGTCAGTCGGCAGATCATTGTGGGCGACGTGGCCCTGCTCCGGGCGGAGGGGATGAACATCGCCGCCACGCCCCGGGGATATGTGCTGCCCCCCCAGGTCTCCGGGATGATCCGGACACTGGCCTGCCGCCATCGGGCGGAGGAGATGGAGGCAGAGCTGAACGCCGTGGTGGATCAGGGGTGTACGGTGGTGGATGTGATCGTGGACCACCCCATTTACGGCCAGCTTACCGGACCGCTGCAGCTGACCAGCCGCTATGACGTCAGCCAGTTTATTGCCCGCTGTCAGGAGGCCTCCGCTGTCCCTCTGTCTCTGCTGACGGAGGGGGTTCATCTGCATACCGTCTCCTGTCCGGACGAGGCGGCCTTCCTTCGGGTGCGCCAGGCGCTGGAGACGCTGGGCATTCTGCTGGAGGAATAAAAAACTATTGACAAATATCGTTCTATGTGTAAAATAGGTTCACACGTGTCTTGACACGTGTGAACCTATTTTGAGTAATGGATGTGATTCTATGGCTTCTGCAAAAGAATTTATGCGCCGCAAGAACATTGAGATTTCTGCCAAGCGCTACGGTATCGATGCCCTGGGCGCCATGGCGCAGGGCCTGTTCTGCTCCCTGCTGATCGGCACCATCATCAAGACGCTGGGTCAGCAGCTGATGATCCAGTATCTCATCGACATTGGTACTTACGCTATGGCCGTCTCCGGCCCTGCCATGGCGGTTGCCATCGGCTATGCCCTGAAGGCCGATCCCATGGTGCTCTTCTCTTTGGCCGCTGTGGGCTGGGCCGCCAACGCCGAGGGCGGCGCCGGCGGGCCTCTGGCTGTTTTGGTGATTGCTATTGTGGCCGCTGAATGCGGCAAGATCGTCTCCAAGGAGACGAAGGTGGACATCCTGGTGACCCCCATCGTGACGATCCTTGTGGGCGTGGGCCTG
>JAFXCU010000060.1 GCA_017521345.1 Ruminiclostridium sp.
GATGAACAGCGGCAGTCCAGCTGCTCTGTTCTGCGCCCGGTGCACCAGGACCCTGCGGGAATACTACCGAAAGACCTACGGCAGGGAGTCCTTTGCCGTCATCGACAGCCTGGTGATGACGGCTGCCCTCTATCCCGAGATCATGGAGGGGGTCTTCCGGTCCCACTGCACCATTGAACTGGCACAGGGGGAGATGCGGGGGCATTTCCGCATGGACCCTGTATCCCAGCCCAACGCCGCCGTCTGTCCGGCGGTGCTGGTGGACCAGTTCAAAACCAACCTGTTCGCCCTTCTGGGGGCGGGCAACTGAGTTTCAGGAGATGTTAGTATGAATGATTTCAGATTTTATAACCCTGTCCGCATTCACTTCGGCAAGGACGCCATGGCCCAGCTGCCGGAGGAGCTGGCAGGGGTAGGGAAGAAGATCCTGCTGGTCTACGGCGGGGGCAGCATCAAGGCCAGCGGCCTCTATGACCGTGTCCTGGCTGCCTTGGCAGAGGCCGGCAAGGATGTGGTGGAGCTGGCTGGGGTCATGCCCAACCCCCGGACCGAAAAGGTCTATGAGGGCATCGACCTGTGTAAGGCCCACGGCATCGACTTCATCCTGGCGGTAGGCGGCGGCAGCGTCATCGACTGCGCCAAGGCCATCGCCGTGGGCGCCCGGACCGACCGGGACTTCTGGCAGGCCTTCTTCGTGAACTGGGAGGAGGCCGAGGACGCCATCCCCCTGGGCACCATCCTGACCATCCCCGCCACCGGCAGTGAGATGGACCGGTCCTCGGTGATCACCAACTGGGCCACCGGGGAGAAGAACGGCTATGACTCCGACCTGACCTACCCGGTCTTCTCCATCCTGGACCCCACCCTGACCTACACCCTGCCCAAGCACCAGATGGTCAACGGCATCGTGGACACCCTCAGCCACATCTGGGAGCTCTACTTCTCCGAGCCTGACACCGAAAGCGTTACCGACGCCCTGGCAGAGGCCCTGATGCGGTCGGTGATCTCCGCCACCCGGACCGCCCTCCAGGATCCCACGGACTACGTGGCCCGGGCCAACATCATGTGGGCCAGCACCTTCGCCCTGTGCGGCATGCTCAACAACGGCAAGCGGACCGACTGGGCCAGCCACAACATCGAGCACCCCCTGTCCGCCGTCTTTGACGTGGCCCACGGGGCCGGTCTGGCAGTGGTCCACCCCAACTACATGAAGTACTTCTGCTCCCATGCCCCGGAGCGGTACGCCCGTTATGCCGTCCAGGTGTGGGGGGTGGACCCTGCCGGAAAGACCACCCTGGAGGTGGCCCAGGAGGGTATCCAGCGGACCCGTGACTTCTTTGACGAGATGGGAGCCCCTGCCACCCTCACCGACCTGGGCATCCCGGAGAGCGCCATCGAGGACCTGGCCGCCCGCACCGACCTGAGCTGCTGGGCCTACAAGGAGCTCACCCGGGAGGACGTGAAGGCCATCCTGGGGATGTGCCTGTGAGGCGGAGCGCGCCATGAAAAAGGACATCGTTTTGCTGGGCGGCCTCCTGCTGGACCGGTACTTTTACATTGACCGCTGGCCCGCCCGGGGCCAGGACGGCTTCCTGGAGCGGGAGGAGTCCTTCGTGGGCGGCTGCTCCATCAACATGGCAGCCACCATCCACAACCTGGGGGGCCAGGCCTACATCGCCACCTGCATCGGCGAGGATGCCGTGGGCCAGACCATCCTGGACCACCTGGAACAGCACGGCCTGTCCCGTCGGCTGGTCCACACGGTGGCCGGCACCAGCGGAAGCTGCATCGTCTTTTCCGAGCCGGAGGGGGAGCGGACCTTCCTGACCCACAAGGGGGCGGAGTGTGTTTTCACCCCCGCCCTGGCCCAGGATCTTCTGATGACCGCCCCGGCCTGGGCCGGTGTCACCGGCTACTACCTGCTGGGAGACCATCCCGAGGACATCATGTCCTGCCTGGAGGGGATGCACCGAGGGGGGACCCGGTTCCTCTTTGACCCCAGCCCCCTGGTGACGGACATTGCCCCGGATATTCTGGCCCGGATGGTGCAGATCAGCGCCATCCTGACCCCCAACGGGGCCGAGCTGGCCCCCTTCGGCGGGGCGGAAGGCCTCCGGGATCTCATCGGGGCAGGGAAGACCATCATCCTCACCCGAGGGGCAGAGGGGGGCACGGTCTATACCCCGGCGGGGGACTTCGACTATGCCAGCGCCCCCTGCACCGTGGCGGACACCACCGGGGCCGGGGACAGCTTCTCCGGCGCCCTGCTCTACGCCATGACCGAGGGATGGCCCATGGAGGTGGCCATCGATCTGGCTGCCCGGTGTGCCGCCAGGACCTGCGAGATCAACGGTCCCCACGGCTTCTGGACCCTGGACGAAAGAGAATGATAACGCCGTGAACCGGCGTGACGGAACAAGGGGCCGCTGCAGTTTGCAGCGGCCTCAAATCAAAGGAGGGGAAGCGCAATGCTTGGAAGAATGGCCTTTGCGGCGGAACTGCACCAGGCCGGCATAGAGGGGGAAGCCCTTTTGAGCCGACTGTACGGCGAATTTTTGTCGGACACCACCCGGGAGCAGGGCGATAGAATGGCCCGCCATGTGCTGGAACAGATCCGGCGGTTCGATGAGACCCGGGAAACCCTGCTGGACCTGGCGGGGAAACCGGAAGCGGAACAGCAGGCTGTTCTGAGCGGGTGGCTCCTGGACCTGATGGAGGGGTTCACCCTGCCCAGCCAGTGCAGGAAACTCCACAGCATCAGCCAGGCCATGGACACCCTGGACGAAATCTGCCGGGGAATCCGTTTGCCGGAAGATGCGGTCAGACATCCCCCTGCCGGATATAAGGGAAATGCCGGAGAGAAGGGGCGCAACGCTGGTCTGCGGACTGTGGTGAAAAAACTCCTGGACTCCGGCTGCGCCGCCAGGGTCCAGAGGGAGGCGGAAGGGTCTCTCTCCGGCCTGAGACAGGGTTGGATGGACGATGACCTCTTCCGGGCGATCCTGACCATTTCCCTGTACACCATGTTGGCGAAGGCTCAGGTGGTCCCGGATATGCCGGTTCCCATCGAGTACGTTGCCATGGAGGTGTGCTGCCTGGTCTCTACCCAGGAAGGAGCGGTGGATGCTGCCGTTGTGAAGGGCTTCCTGGTGGAGGTGTTCCTGTCCGGCGGCACGGCTACGGTGATGCTGCCCGGCACTGGGGCGGCGGCCTATGCGGCCTATCACCTGACCGCCCGGGCCATAGGCGGGCTGCTGTCCTCTGGGGCAGCGCCGGCGGGATGACCGGAAGGAGCGCAAGAGGGTTTCTTGTGAAAAAGCACATAATGTGACCGGAGGGGTTGTCCTAATTTGGAAAATATGGTAAGATAGTTTCAAATATAGACACAGAGAGGAGGAGCGCCATGAAATGGGATGAATGTTTGATCTGCGGTGCGCCCCTGGAGTATTTTGAAGAGACCCGGTCCATGACCTGTGCCATCTGCGGCAAGGTGGAGGACGGACACAGCTGCTGCGAGAAGGAGGGCCACTATGTCTGCGACGAGTGTCACTCCAAGGGCATGGCGGCCATGTTCAGCGTCTGCCTGGGCTCGGACTCTACCAACCCCTATGAGATCATGCTCAAGCTGATGGAGCTCCCCAACTGCCACATGCACGGGCCGGAGCACCACATCCTGGTGGGCGCCAGTCTGCTCACCGCCTATTACAATGCCGGCGGCAAGATCGGCCCCAAGGGCAAGTCCCTGGGGGAGGCCCTGCGGGAGATCCAGACCCGCGGCAGCAAGCTCCCCGGCAGCATCTGCGGCCATTGGGGGGTGTGCGGCGCTGCCATCAGCGCCGGCATGTATATGGCCATCGTCACCGGCTCCAACCCCATGAAGAGCACGGAATGGGGCCTGGCCAACTCGGTCACC
>JAFXCU010000009.1 GCA_017521345.1 Ruminiclostridium sp.
GCCGAGGGCCTGGCCCAGCGCATCGTCAAGGGGGATGTCCCCGGCTCCCTGAAGGACAAGACCATCTTCGCCCTGGACATGGGTGCTCTGGTGGCCGGTGCCAAGTATCGGGGTGAGTTTGAGGAGCGTCTCAAGGCCGTCCTGAACGAGGTGAAGAAGTCCGAGGGCAAGATCATCCTCTTTATTGACGAGCTTCACACCATCGTGGGGGCCGGCAAGACCGAGGGTGCCATGGACGCCGGCAACCTCCTTAAGCCCATGCTGGCCCGGGGCGAGCTCCACTGCATCGGCGCCACCACCCTCAACGAGTACCGCCAGTATATCGAGAAGGACGCCGCCCTGGAGCGCCGCTTCCAGCCCGTCCTGGTGGCAGAGCCCACCGTGGAGGACACCATCGCCATCCTCCGCGGCCTCAAGGAGCGCTACGAGGTCTATCATGGCGTGAAGATCCAGGACGGGGCCATCATTGCCGCCGCCACCCTGTCCAACCGCTATATCACCGACCGATTCCTCCCCGACAAGGCCATCGACCTCATTGACGAGGCCTGCGCCCTCATCCGCACCGAGATCGACTCCATGCCCACCGAGCTGGACGTGATCCAGCGGAAGATCATCCAGCATGAGATCGAAGAGGCTGCCCTGAAGAAGGAGACCGACGCCATCTCCCAGGAGCATCTGGCCGAAATTCAGAAGGAACTCTCCGACATGCGGGAGGAGTTCAAGGCCAAGAAGGCCCAGTGGGACAACGAGAAGGGGGCCATCGGCAAGGTCCAGCAGCTCCGGGCCGACCTGGAGGCCGCCAACGCCCAGCTGGAAAAGGCCCAGCGGGAGTACGACCTGAACAAGGCCGCCGAGCTCCAGTACGGCCGCATCCCTGAGCTGAAAAAGGCTCTGGAGGCCGAAGAGGCCATCGCCAACGACTCCAAGGCCCGGTCCCTCCTGCGGGATAAGGTCACCGAGGAGGAGATCGCCCGGATCATCCAGCGGTGGACGGGCATCCCCGTCTCCCGCCTCATGGAGGGCGAGCGGGAAAAGCTCCTCCACCTGGAAGATATTCTCCATGAACGAGTGGTGGGCCAGGAGGAGGCCGTCCGCCTGGTGTCCGAGGCCATCCTCCGCAGCCGTGCCGGCATTGCCGACCCGGACAAGCCCATCGGCTCCTTCCTGTTCCTGGGCCCCACCGGCGTGGGCAAGACCGAACTGGCCAAGACCCTGGCCGAGGCCCTGTTTGATTCCGAAAAGAACCTGGTCCGCATCGACATGAGCGAGTATATGGAAAAGTTCTCGGTGTCCCGCCTCATCGGTGCCCCTCCCGGCTATGTGGGCTATGAGGAGGGCGGCCAGCTCACCGAAGCCGTCCGGAGAAAACCCTACTCCGTGGTCCTCTTCGACGAGGTGGAGAAGGCCCACCCCGATGTGTTCAACATCCTCCTCCAGGTCCTGGACGACGGGCGCATCACCGACAGCCAGGGCCGGACCGTGGACTTTAAGAACACCATCCTCATCCTCACCTCCAACCTGGGCTCCCAGTACCTGCTGGAGGGCATCAACGACCAGGGGGAGATCGCCCAGGAGGCACGGGACCAGATCGACCGCCTGCTGAAGCAGTCCTTCCGGCCTGAGTTCCTGAACCGCCTGGACGAGGTGGTCTGCTACAAGCCCCTGACCAAGGCCAACATCACCTCCATCGTGGACCTGCTCCTGGCCGGGCTCAACCGCCGCCTGGAGGACAAGCAGCTGAAGGTGGAGCTGACCGAGGCCGCCAAGACCTTTGTCATCGACAACGGCTACGATCCCCTCTACGGCGCACGTCCCCTGCGCCGTTACCTCCAGCACTCCGTGGAGACCCTGGCCGCCCGGAAGATGATCGCCGACGAAGTCCAGCCCGGCACCACCCTGGTGGTGGACTGCCAGGGAGATCAGTTGGTGATCCGGTGACCCCTCTCTTTGGCACGAAACCATGTAGGGGCGGCTATCAGCCGCCCGGCAATGTGGCGTTGACCTGCAAGGTGGGGCGGGCGCATACTATGCGCCCCTACATCATGTGGGTATACAAAAATCCAAAAGTCCGTCCGATTTTTCGGACGGACTTTTTCTGCAAATTTTTGAAACAAAACCGGGCTGTGGTAGGATGATAGAAGTGAACGGACCTTTCAGAAAGGGGGCGAACCCATGAAGCGCAACCATCGGGACTGGGTCCGGTCCCTCTATGACCAATATGCGCCCGACCTGTACCGTCTGGCTCGCCATCGACTGCGGGACCCGGACCTGGCCCACGACCTGGTCCAGGAGGTCTTTCTCACCCTGGTGGACAAGGCCGACCAGGTGCGGGATCACCCCAAGCCCATCGCCTGGCTGCTGAAGACCATGGAGTACAAGCTCCTCCAGGAGTTTGACCGGCAGGAGAAAAAGAGAAAGCGGGAGGCCCCGGACACCGACCTGACCTGGCTGGCAGACGGGTATGACCCCAGGGCCCACTCCATTGACGAGGTGCTCCCCACCCAACTGACGGACCGGGAGCGGACCGTCCTGAAGCTCATCTACGAGGAGGGGCTGACCTACCGGGAGGCCGCCTTCCGGCTGGGGGTACCTCCGGCCACCTGCGGCACCTGGGTCCACCGGGCGAAACGGAAGTGCAGAGAATACCTAGAGGAGGGAGCGCCATGAAACGTGAAGAACTGCTGAATAAACTGGACGATCTTGACACCCCCTGGGAAGAACTGCTTCCCATCCTGGATGAATTGGATCACGAGGAGGGGGCGGTCCCCTTTGACACCCAGGCCGGTTGGGAGGACCTGATGGCCCGGACACCCAAAAAGAGAAAGCGGTTCGGGAAACTGCCTTTGGCGGCCGTCATTGCCCTGGTCTGCCTGGTGACCACGGTAGCCGCCGGGAGTTTTGGTCTGAACGAGAAGCTGGCCGACTTCTTTGGTGCCGGGGAGGACCAGCCCGCCCTTTTGACCGAGGGCATCTCCCAGCCCAAGGCTGTGATGCTCCCCGGGGCTATGGACGGGGTGAAGATCGAGATCCTCCAGGTGGTGGCCGACCATGCGGGGATCTATGCCCTCTATGAAGCGGAGGTCCCTGAATATGTGGACCTGCCGGAGGAGGTGGCCTGGGAAGAGTGCTTCCTACGGCCCTCTACCCAGGGAAACACCGGATGGGGCTATGGAAACGACACACTGGAAATTGACGGGAACCGCATCATGGGGGTGGCCTACAGCCATGCCCTGGATGCACCCATCGCGCCCGGCAAGGTGACGGCTGCTTTTGAGAATCTGGGCTACTGGGAGGACAACGCCTTTGTGACCGTGCTGGAGGGGGAATGGCATCTGTTCTGGAACCAGACGGAGATGGTGGAGAGCACCGTTCTCAACCCTGACCAGGAGGTCTGGGTTGGGGACAAGAAGACCACGGTAAACAGCATCTCTCTCTCGCCCATCTCTATTTCGGTGGAGATCACAGGAACGGGGATCAAAGAACTTCCGGTTTCGCTGACCTTCCGGGATGGGACCGTCCTGCCTCTTGCTATGAGAGATTCACAATGCTATTCCTGGCACAGCGATTATCTGGACGATGTAAGCCGCCTGTTCTACCTGCTCCCGGAACCTATTGACGTAACTGATGTAACATCGGTGGTGGTGGGAAGTCCCATCTCTGTGCCATAACAAAAAACGCCGTCCGATACTCGGACGGCGTTTTACTATGCTGATTAAGATTTCGCCTCAAACTGTGCCTGGCAGTTCCGGCAGGTGATCTGCACCGTGCCTAAGCCCCGGGGGATCCGCATGGGCTGGCCGCAGGTGGGGCACTTGAAGTAGTAGTGCTCCTTGTCGGGCTGCATGGTCCTCTTTTTCTTGCCGAACCACTGGAACAGGTCCCGGATCAGGGCCTGAAAGCGGGCGTTTTCCACCTGGCGGTTGGGGGCGTTTCTGGACAGGAGCCGGAAGATCAGGTAGACCAGGGCCACCAGTCCCGGAAGCAGGAGGGGGAGGTAGAACCGGCCCAGGTTCACAAAAATCACCACGATGGCCAGCCAGAACAGGCTGTACAGGTCAAAGCCCGGGTGTTTCTGGAAGAAATTTTTCTTTTCCTGGTCAGCCATGGTCATCCCTCCTTTTCCTGTAACATATTATACGCCCGTGAAAAAGACAGTCAAGGCGGGATTCGTAAAAAAAGTATGAATTTCGTAAGAATCAGACCGGGCGTATACTGACTTCGCCGGAGGA
>JAFXCU010000061.1 GCA_017521345.1 Ruminiclostridium sp.
CCACTCTCATGGCCACCTGCGTGGCCGATCCCCAGGCCAAGGCCCCCTACGAAGCCCTGGGCTGCCGGGTGCTGACCCTGCCGGAACGGGCAGGGATGGTAGACCTCCATGCGCTTTGGGACACCCTGGGCCGGGAGGGTGTAGACAGCATCCTCCTGGAGGGCGGCTCCGCCCTCCACTGGTCCGCCCTGGAGCTGGGCCTGGTGAACAAGGTCCAGGCCTACATTGCCCCCAAACTTCTGGGAGGCTCCGCCGCCAAATCCCCCATTGGCGGCCAGGGCTTCCCCCATCCGGACCTTGCCGTCCGGCTGAAGAACCCTGTGGTCACCCAAATCGGTGACGACTTTCTGATAGAAAGCGAGGTGGATGCCTGATGTTTACCGGCATCGTGGAAGAAATGGGGACCATCCGGTCTATCCGTAAAGGGACCCACAGCGCCGTGCTGGATATCCAGGCCAAGGTGGTCCTGGAGGACATCCATGTGGGGGACAGCATCGCTGTCAACGGGGTCTGCCTGACGGCCACCTCTTTCACCCCCACCACCTTCACTGCCGATGTGATGCACGAGACCCTGAATCGTTCCTCCCTGGCCGCTCTCCGTCCGGGAAGCCGGGTGAACCTGGAGCGGGCCATGGCGGCAAACGGCCGGTTCGGCGGTCACATCGTCTCCGGCCATGTGGACGGTCTGGGCACCGTCCTTTCCACCCAAAAGGATGACAACGCCATCTGGTACACCATCGGGGCTTCCCCCGAGGTCCTGCGGTATGTGGTGGAAAAAGGCTCCATCACCATCGACGGCATCAGTCTGACGGTGGCAAAGGTAGATGACCAGTCCTTCGCCATCTCTGCCATCCCCCACACCGTGGCGGTCACCGTCCTCCAGGACCGAAAACCCGGAGACAAGGTGAACCTGGAGACCGACATCATCGGCAAGTATGTGGAGAAACTTCTCCAACCCAAAGAAATACCCAAACAGACCTCGGGCATCACCCGGGACTTCCTGACCAAATACGGATTCTGAGCGAAAGGAGAACAAACATGTTCCAGTTCAACACCATTGAAGAGGCCCTGGAGGCTCTGCGCCAAGGCAAGATCATCCTGGTCACCGATGACCCCGACCGGGAAAACGAAGGCGACTTCATCTGCGCCGCCCAGTTCGCCACCACAGAGAACATCAACTTCATGGCCACCCACGGAAAGGGCCTCATCTGTATGCCTATGTCCGAGGAATATGTCCGGAGACTCCAGATCCCCCAGATGGTCACCCGGAACACCGACAACCACGAGACCGCCTTTACCGTCTCCATCGACCACGTGGACACCACCACCGGCATCTCCGCCGCCGAGCGCTCCATCACCGCCCTCAAGTGCGTAGAGGACAATGTGCGCCCCGAGGATTTCCGCCGCCCCGGCCATATGTTCCCTCTGCTGGCCAAGAAGAACGGCGTTCTGGAGCGCAACGGCCACACCGAGGCCACCGTAGACCTGATGCGTCTGGCCGGCCTGAAGGAAGTGGGCCTGTGCTGCGAGATCATGGAGGAGGACGGCACCATGATGCAGACCCCCCGCCTCATGGAACTGGCCAAAAAATGGGACATCAAGTTCATCACCATCAAGGACCTCCAGGACTACCGCAAGCGCACTGACATCCTGGTGGAACAGGTCACCGAGACCAAGATGCCCACCAAGTACGGCGACTTCACCGCCTACGGCTACGTGAGCAAGCTGGACGGCCAGCATCATGTAGCCCTGGTGAAGGGAGACATCGGGGACGGCCAGGACCTCCTGTGCCGGGTCCACTCCGAATGCCTCACCGGCGACACCTTCGGTTCCCTCCGCTGTGACTGCGGCCAGCAGTTCGCCGCCGCCATGAGCCAGATCGAAAAGGAAGGCCGGGGCGTCCTTCTTTATATGCGCCAGGAGGGCCGAGGCATCGGCCTCATCAACAAGCTGCGGGCCTATGAGCTCCAGGACACCGGCATGGACACCCTGGAGGCCAACCTGGCCCTGGGCTTTGCCGGGGACCTGCGGGAGTACTACATCGGCGCTCAGATCCTGCGGGATCTCGGCGTGAAGACCATGCGGCTCCTCACCAACAACCCCGACAAGGTCTACCAGCTCTCGGACTTCGGCCTGGCCATCCAGGAGCGGGTCCCCATCCAGATGGAGGCCACCACCCACGACCTCTTCTATCTCCAGACCAAGAAGAAAAAGATGGGCCACATTCTCGACTATTGATGAAAGAATTACAAGGAGGAACCTCTCTATGAGAACTTTTGAAGGCAGCCTGGTGGCAAACAACATGAAGGTAGGCATCGTCGCCGCCCGTTTCAACGAATTCATCACCTCCAAGCTTCTGGGAGGCGCCATGGACGGCCTGGTCCGCCACGGGGTCAGCGATGAGGATGTGCAGATCGCCTGGGTCCCCGGGGCCTTTGAGATCCCCCTCATCGCCGGGAAGATGGCCAAAAGCGGCAAGTACGATGCCGTCATCTGCCTGGGTGCAGTCATCCGGGGCAGCACCAGCCACTACGATTACGTCTGCGCCGAGGTCTCCAAGGGCATCGCCCACGTCTCCCTGGAGAGCGATATCCCCGTGATGTTCGGGGTCCTCACCACCGACACCATTGAGCAGGCCATCGAGCGGGCCGGCACCAAGGCGGGCAACAAGGGCTATGACTGCGCCCTGGGTGCCGTGGAAATGGTCAACCTCATCCGGGACATTGAATCCTGATTCTCTCTATCTCCTGTCATACACTCCCTCCTGTCAGGTGGTCTCTGCTGCCAGCACAGCAGAGACCACCCACAAAAAGAGCACGGAACCCTTCTCCCGGGTCCCGTGCTATTTTCACTCTTGTGCGGCGATCCGCTCGGCCAGATCGGTGAGGTACATCCACCGATCCATTTTCTCTTCCAGCTCTGCCGAGAGCTTAGTCTGCTTTTCGGTGAGCTCCTGGAGCTTCACATAGTCGCTGCCGGCGGCGGACATGTCGGTCTCCACCTGGGCGATGGTCTCCTCCAGGGCGGCAATGTCCTCCTCACTGATGTTGAACTCGTGCTGCTCCTTGAAGGTAAACTTCAGCTTCTTCTGGCGGGTGGGCTTTTCCTGCTTGGGCGCCTTGTCCTTCCGTTCGG
>JAFXCU010000010.1 GCA_017521345.1 Ruminiclostridium sp.
ATCCTGGGTCTGGCCGGTCCCGGCGAGGCCTCCAAGAAGCACGTGGAGGAGACCATCAAGGTCCTCAACCGGATGCAGGCCCACCATGTCTCCTGCCTGTCTTATATGCCTGAGCCCAGCTCCCCCATGTACCAGGATGTGGTCAGCGGCAAGTTCCAGATGATCACCGCCAAGGAGTACCTGGAGGAGACCCGTGCCTTGGTGGCCGGTCTGGACTACGGACCCTTCCACTTCACCAGCAACCACGCCTCCAATTATGTGCCTCTGAAGGGTACCCTGCCCGACGACCGGGAGGACTTCCTGCGCCAGCTGGACGCCGCCCTGGGGGGCAAGCGGGGCATCCGCCACGAGAGCTGGCGTGCACTCTGAGGAGGTTCCCATGAAAAACCGCATTGTTATCATCCAGGGCGACATCACCAAGCAATCCTGTGACGCCATCGTGAACGCTGCCAACACCAGCCTCCTGGGTGGCGGCGGGGTGGACGGCGCCATCCACCGGGCTGCCGGTCCGGACCTGCTGGCTGAGTGTATCCCCCTCAATGGCTGCGAGACCGGCCAAGCCAAGATCACCAAGGGCTACCGGCTCCCCGCCCAATATGTCATCCACACCCCCGGCCCCATCTGGCGGGGCGGTGACCGGAACGAGCCTGCTCTGCTGGCTTCCTGCTATCGGTCCTGCCTGGCCCTGGCACGGGAGAATGGCTGTAAGACTGTCTGCTTCCCCTCCATTAGTACGGGGGTCTATCACGTCCCTCTGGAGCAGGCGGCGGAGATCGCCATTCGTACCATCCGGGAAGAGCTGGAGGGAAGAGAGCTTCCCGAGACCGTCACCATGGTCTGCTTCGACAGCCGCACCAAAGCCGCCTACGAAGCTGCTCTGGCGACTCTGTGAATATGAAAAAACCCGCTCGCCATGGCGAGCGGGTTTTTGCTTTTTGGTGATCACCCCATAAACTTCAGCACAGCCACTTGGGCTTCTGTCTTCTTGTCCACGGTGATGGTGTTGCCGGGATACTCGTTGTATTCTTCGATCTGCACCAGGAAGTCGCTCAGCTCTGCCACCTTTTCCAGGCCGATCTCACCCAGCTTGTAGTGCATGGGGATGATCACCCGGGGCTGGATGGCTTCGATCAGATCCCAGGCCTCATCCGGGCCGATGGTATAGAACCCGCCCACGGGGATCATGACCACGTCCAGGTCCATGAGCTGGTCCAGCTGGTCGGGGGTCAGCTCACAGCCCAGATCGCCCAAGTGGGCCACTCGGAAGCCGTCGGCTTCCAGGACGTGGATGACGTTTTCCCCTCGCAGAGCCCCCTGCTCCGGGTCATGGAAGGTCTGGATGCCGGTGACCTGGAAGGGATTTTCGTGGCCTTCCAGGGGCTGGACCACATAGGCGGCGCCGTGGTCGTTGTGGAAGTGGGAGCAAAGCACCAGGTCGGCGGCCACATCCAGGGCGCCGAAGCCCCGGACATAGTTGTCCTCGAAGGGGTCGAAGACCACAGTGAAGTCCTTGTATTTCAGTTCGAAGCAGGCGTGTCCCAGCCAGCGCAGTTCCAGTTTGCTCATAGGAAGACCTCCTTTGTTTGGTTTCTTACCTCTATTAAACCATACTTCCCGGGAAAAAACGACAGTTTTTTGGGAACTGACAGAAAAAATTCACAGAACCGTGGAAAAACCTGTCCTTTCATAGTATAATACCCCTATATGAAAGAAAACAGCCGCCCATGGGCGGCCTGAATAGAGAGGTATCATTATGAAAGCAGCACTGGTTATTATGGCAGCCGGCATGGGCTCCCGCTATGGCGGCGAGAAGCAGACCGACGGTATCGGCCCCAACGGCGAGGCCATCATGGAGTATTCCGTCTACGACGCCATTCAGGCGGGGTTCAGCAAGGTGGTCTTTATCATCAAGCCTGAGATGGAGCAGACCCTGCGCACCATGTGCGGCGACCGCATCCAGACCATGAAGACTCCCCAGGGGGAGCCTGTGGAAGTGAAGTATGTCTTCCAGGACTTCTCTAGCGTCCCCTCCTTCTACCGGATCCCCGCTGACCGGAAGAAGCCCTTCGGCACCGTCCACGCCGTTCTGTGTGCCAAGGATGCGGTCCAGGAACCCTTCGCTGTCATCAACGCCGATGACTACTATGGCCGCTCCGCCTTCACCACCATCATGGACGAGCTCATGAAGCTGGAGAAGACCGGCAAGGGCACCATGGTGGGCTACCGCCTGATGAACACCGTCAGCGACCACGGCACCGTCTCCCGTGGTGTCTGCCAGACCGAGAACGGCAGCCTGAAGAAGGTCAAGGAGACCCTGAAGATCAAGAAGTACCCCGACGGCTCCATTGCCGATATCGCAGACCCTGACAACGAAGTCCCTCTGGCTCCTGAGAGCCCTGTGTCCATGAACTTCTGGGGCTTCACCCCCTGGATCTTTGAGGAGATGGAGGCCTACTTCACCGCCTTCCTCCAGGGTCTGGCTCCCGACGAGCTGAAGGCCGAGTGCCTGCTGCCCGTGCTGGTGGATAAGCTCATCACCGAGGGCAAGCTGGACATCTCCGTCCTGGACACCGACGCCGTGTGGTTCGGCGTCACCTATAAGGAGGACCGCCCCATCGTGGAGGCTGAACTGAAGAAGCTCCACGAGTCCGGCGCATACCCCGCATCTCTGAAGACTTGAGAGACCCGAGGCCCGGGCGGCTGACCGCCGCCCGGGCTTTCGTGTCATGGAACGAAAAAAAAGATTGACAAATGGTTCCGGGACGAGTATACTATCCAAGTAACTGAAAACTGCGGATATGCTGGAACTGGTAGACAGGCACGTTTGAGGGGCGTGTGTCCATGACGTACGGGTTCAAGTCCCGTTATCCGCACCAAAAACGGCGATCTTCGTAAGAAGATTGCCGTTTTTGTTTGTTCACCTGTTGATGAAAAGAAAGTACATGTTTGCAAAATGTTAATGCTTTTGTAAAGATTTTGTGGTAATATGATTAGACTATTATCCTGACTGCCCGAAGGAGCCGCTCTATGGAACCCTACACCCACACCGTTCAATATTACGAGACCGACCGCATGGGCATCACCCACCACTCCAACTACATCCGTTGGATGGAGGAGGCCCGGGTGGACTACCTGGCCCGCCACGGCTGGCACCTCCAAAAGCTGGAGGAGATGGGAGTGGTCTCCCCTGTGACGGCGGTGGAGTGCCAGTATAAAAACACCACCACCTTTGCCGATGAGGTCTCCATCCGGGTCTTTGTGACCCAGTGCACCGGAGTGCGCATGAAGCTCCGGTATGAGATGGAGAAGGGGGACGGGACCCCGGTATTTGTTGGAACCAGCGAGCACTGCTTTTTGGGGGAGGGCGGAAGGATCGTCCGCCTGAAGAAAGAATATCCGGACCTGTACCAGACGCTGGTGGGTCTGATGGAAAACGATAAGTGAGGGAAGCCGCTATGCCGACCAATATGAAAAATGTTATTGCCGAGACCTTTTTCTCCATGGTGAAGGAGAAGGGTGTGGACAAGATCACTGTCAAGGAGCTGGTGGAGAACTGCCATATCTCCCGCCAGACCTTCTATTATCACTTTCAGGACATTCTGGACGTGGTGGAGTGGTCCGCCCGGAAGGGCATCCAGAAAGCCGTGGAGATGACCATGTCCCTCCAGGACCCTGTGCTGGTCATGGAGAAGGTGGTAGAGGCCGCCATGGAAAACTGGGAGATCATGGAGAACCTGATGAAGTCCCAGAAGCGGGACTACATCGAGCGGATCTTTGCTGACAGCCTGCGGGACTACCTGCTGGAGCTCATCCGCCGGGAGGCCCCCGGTCTGGAGATTAGCTATGAGGACACGGTGGTGGCCATCCAGTTCTACACCAACGGCATTGCCGGTGTCCTGCTGGAGCAGTGCGGTAAGCCGGACTGCGACCCCAAGCGGCTGGCCCGCCAGCTGCTGGCTCTGATCCACGGCAGGATCTTTGAACATGAAATGGAAAAGAAGGTGTGACCCAAGGGTCGCACCCTCTTTTTGTGATGACGCAGGATGGCATATCTTCCGCCTGTGTCCGCATAGCCTGAACAGGCAAGAACAGGAGGTCGATACCGATGCTTGATTTTGTGGAAGTGTTAAAGGTGGTCTTTCTTGGCATCGTGGAGGGCATCACTGAGTGGCTGCCCATCAGCAGCACGGGCCATATGATCCTGGTAGATGAGTTTATCCAGATGAATGTCAGCCAGGAATTCAAGGATATGTTCTTTGTGGTCATCCAGCTGGGAGCCATTCTGGCGGTGGTCATCCTCTTCTGGGGAAAAATGTGGCCCTTCCAGTTTAAGGATAAGACCAAGCCGGTGGTCAAAATGGACATCATCTCCATGTGGATGAAGGTGGTGGTGGCCTGTATCCCCGGCGCCGTGGTGACCATCCTCTTTGACGACTGGATCGAAGCCCACCTCCACACCCCGGTGGTGATTGCCGCCATGCTGGTGATCTTCGGTGTGGCCTTTATCCTCATTGAGAACTGGAACAAGACCCGCACGCCCAAGACCATGGCTCTGGAGGACATTACCTACAAGACGGCCTTCCTCATTGGTCTCTTCCAGGTGCTGTCCATCGTGCCGGGCACCTCCCGGTCTGGCTCCACC